>JASHWB010000333.1 GCA_030044295.1 Candidatus Acidiferrales bacterium | reverse complement strand
CGATGGGCTAGAGCATGAAGATTCGCCATGGGACGCGGTCGGCGACTCAGGTCTCTCCAAAAAAGACGTGCTCGAACGCCTCGGCTGGCCGCTACTCGCGCACGAGCAGTCTCACTCTTGGTGCGGCAAATATCGGCGGCCCGCGGAGCTTTACTCCAAGCCTGATTTTCAGGGACCGGAGCGAACCACTCTGCTGTGGGTTTACGAAGGCTTAAACGAGTATATCGGGATGCTGCTGGCCACGCGCTCCGGATTCAACGATCCTGCGTACATGCGTGATTACCTGGCACGCACCACCGCCGACATGATCGAGGAGACCGGACGCAAGTACTCGGCGCTCGATGACACCGCCACGGATAATTGGGTTCTGCGCACCGTCGAAGGTGGCTGGTCGTCGATTCGGCGCAGTCAGGATTATTACGACGAAGGCGCGCTTGCATGGCTTCGTGCCGACGTAATCATCCGCGAGCAGTCCCACGGGACGAAATCTCTCGGCGATTTCCTGCGCAGCTTTCTCGGCCAGCGTGACACGGGTCCAATCGTCGTTCCGTACACGCGCGAGGACGTGGAGACGTCTCTAAACGCCGTCTGGCCATACGATTGGCATTCGTTCTTCCAACAACGCATTTATGAAGCGAATGCGAGTCCACCGGCCGATAGTCTCGAAGCTGCGGGATGGCACATCGTTTACAATTCCACCCCGAACACCGCGCGCTACGATACGGACGTCAGCCCAGTCGATTACTTTGGCCGGTATTCCCTCGGTATGGATGTCGATAAGGACGGCTCGATTTCCGATGTCTGGCAGGGAACTCCCGCCTACGCCGCGGGCCTGGGTCCACAGATGACCATCCTGGCCGTCAATGGCCGCGCGTATTCCGCGGATGTGCTCAACGATGCCATAGCGCATCCGCAGGACGGCAAGATCGTGATCGTGGCTCGAAACTTCAATTCCGTGCAGGCCTACGAGATCCAATACTCCGGTGGCGTACGGTATCCGCATCTCGAGCGCATTCCCGGAGCGCACGATTACCTGAGCGATATTCTGGCTCCCCCAAAATAGGAGTTGCGGACAGTTGATTAGAAGTTCGCTTCCAGCCAGGCTACCGCTGCCGAGAGGTCCACTTGATTGGCATACTCAACGAGACTCGGAATCTTCGTGGAGCTATCCAGAGGAATTGGCGCCGGCAAAACGGGAGCGAGGCGAAAGTAATTGTTCCCGAGCAGCCGCGCGCATTCGTAATCCGCCACGCCCATTCCGCCTTCGAGCATCACGCCTGCGAGTTTGGGGGCCCATTGCGCCAGGCCCCAGTCGAGATTATCTCCCGCAATGTACGCGGGCGTGATTCCGGTGCCAATCGAGAACAGCCTCAGATTGTCAAGCTGCTGTTTTCCGGTGCCTGCATCCAGCGCCTGCGCTACCGCTGCCATCGAAGGATTATTCGCGATTACGCCGCCATCTACAAAGCCTTGATAAACGGGAAAGTAGGTCGGTGCCGCGCTGGTTCGCAGGGCCACATCGGCCACTTTTTGATCTCCGTCCGAATCCGGGCCGGCGAAATTGTGGAAGAACTTCGCCTTCCACATTCGCGGAGCAGGTGGCTGCGCTTCGTTGTCCAGGTCAAAAGTTGGAATTAGCACGTGCCGCGGCAGCAAATCGTTCAACGTCGCATCGCCGAACGTGCCCTGCATGATCTTAATGAGATCCTTGTTGTTGTACTTCGGGCCGACCAGCTCGACTAGCGCGCGGGTTTTGTGCCACACACTGCGCGAAAAAATTTCGCTGCCGTTATTCTCATAGAGAGCGACAAGCGCCAAAATAGAAATCCCGCGAGCCAGCCCCAGCGCGAGAATTCCGCCTGTAGACGTTCCAGCCAGCAGATCGGCGCGGTCGGTGAACCCGGGAAGTTCCTCGGCGAGCCGCTGCAAAAGAATCGCGGTGTAGAGCCCGCGTATCCCGCCGCCATCCAGAGCCAAAATCCGATAGGTAGCCAATCCGCGCTCCAGCGAACGAACGGTCCGCTTCTCGGCTCCTTATATCGCGGACGAGCGCGATCTAACCAAATCGATCGCTAGATGTCTCGCATTTGCTAACAGCTGCTGAAGGCACGCGCGGACCGTCATCGCTTTGCGAAGGTAGCTGGTAACGTTAAACGTAGTGGGCTTGCAGTTTGGATGCCGGCTGCCGTTTGCTATCGACTCGTTTTGGTCGCGGCGCCGAAGCAGTGCGAGAAACCATCATCGTCCGTCAGGAAAAATTCGGTTTGCCCGTAGTCTCTGTCCACGATTTCGGACACCGTGTATCCGAGATCTTTCAGCCGATTTCGCGTCTCCTCGATGTTTGACGACGCCCAATAAAGCCGGATGCCCTCATAATTTTCCGGCTTCATCGGGGTTCCCGCCCGGGAGTGCAGCATGAAAGCCAAGTTTCCCTTGCGGACGATGCAGAGGTTCAGCTTGCCCTCCCTGCGCATCTCCGTCGCCGTGTCGGCCGTAAATTCCAGCCCGTCGATCCAGAAGCGCAGGCTTCTCTCCAGATCGACGCTTGGGACGATCGGTATGCAGGATTCGACAGGCACCCGTGGCCCTCCTTTTTCGGGCTTAATGCGCGTGAACGGACCTCGACAGTTCTGAAGCGGCGCTCGCTCAGGACAAAATTTGCTTCGCAAATTTTGGAGGCGGGGGGAGTCGAACCGCTTCGGCTCATTGATACCCCGCAACTTATTCATTCTACGTCCGGCTAGAACATCCAAAACGTTCCAAAAAGCTGAAGTCCGCTATGCAGCCGCTATACGCCATATGAAAGAAGCACAGAAGAATCTCGCCAGATCGAAATGGCGAGTAACTAGATGAAGTAACCCGTGCGGCTCAGGCGGTGCTGACAGTTTGCCTCTTCCTCGGGGTTCTGTCACTCGCCGGGGCCGCACTCAAAAACTCCGAGGAGAACTTTAGGATGAAATATATCGCGGCTGAAACACGACCTGACGGTCAAGCAACCCTATTCCGAAATGGGAGGATGTGGAAGCGAACACGCGACGGGCGTTGGTATGAGACTACCTCGGGCCGCCGCGGTCGACCTGATCTCCGCGCGGTACCGTCTAATTACCAGAGTGTAGTCGAGAAGACCTACCGGCAAGAAGCGAGGAAAATTCCACGCTTTCCACGCAAAGCTAACGAGCAAATCACCGATATTCTCCGTGTTGCGAAGGCGGCAAATCGGGCAGGGGACATGGAGTCGGTCGCGAGAGCTTCCGCCAAATTAAGGGAGCTTGCGATGTCTGACGCTTCGCGATCTTCTGTTAATCGTTGG
>JASHWB010000332.1 GCA_030044295.1 Candidatus Acidiferrales bacterium | reverse complement strand
ATAACGGCCTTGCGTTGCTTTTCTCGATCACGGCCGGCGCGAAACCAGACATACCAGAACAGAGCAAAGAAAACGCCACCCTTGAGGATATTGTTGCCTTCTTCATGGTTGACGAGGCGAGCGATAACCCAATTCCCGGCAAAACGGCCGAGGAAGTGGTACACAGCGATGTCGACGCCTTGGATCATTCGACCGAGTTCATTCATTGCGAGTTCCAATCCCTGCGCCACAGGGCACGCGAGACAGCGCCTCGCGTCCGGTCGTGGAGATAATCCGCATTAGACAGTAAATGAGTTTGCATGCTCAGCACGCCGACCTACCCAGAAGCACGTGGCCAGACGGTTCACCGGACGCCTCTACACGAACGGCAAATGCTCTGGTGGAACAATGCTCCAGGGTTTGTTAGCGGATGCTCGAGGGAGGTGCACGTCCAGGGCGGAGGACAAATATACCGCGCACCGGCGGCAGAGTGCTGTGCAACTGCAGGGACTCGCTCTTGTCCAAGGGGTTTTCGTCGCAATGCACGAGCGCACTTTCGGCTGAGCTCGGTCGTTGGAGCAAAGCGAGAGCGGA
The DNA here is from genome assembly GCA_030044295.1 of Candidatus Acidiferrales bacterium. Lineage (GTDB taxonomy): Bacteria > Acidobacteriota > Terriglobia > Acidiferrales > UBA7541 > Palsa-295. The sequence continues at coordinate 4,499 of JASHWB010000332.1, read as the reverse complement.
TCGATGTGTGTTGGCAATGGACCACCCTGACTTCGGTATTTCAAGTGCCGCAGTGTACGGAGATGGATCGACTTCCGAAAAATTGCCGTGGCCATCGTTTAGAAGTACAGCGACAGGGCGGATGAGCCCGGGGCTGGTAACCACGAGATCGACGATGTTGTCGCCGTTAACATCACGTGCCTCAACGCGGAGGTCACCTTCGCGCGAATTGACGCGGACGTACTGACTGCCGATCTTCGTAGAAAGCCAAAGGCGAACCCAATGATCACCGGAGCCGATAGCGCCGGGCTGGATGCTGGCTAGGTCGGGTTGATGATCGCCATCAAAATCTGCGATCGCCAAGGGAACAGCAGGGCTGCTCGCAGTTTCCAAAGTCTCCGTAGCATTTGCGGCCGGGGCTGCGTTGAGCGCGCCAACACCGACGAGGAACAAGACGGACAAGAACAAAACGAACTCGCGCAACGGCGAATGATGACTCGGAGGCCTTACCCCAAGGGTCGACGCCGCAATGTGTTCGTTTATGGCCACTCTCACGTTGGTTGGTCCGTCCGTTGCGATAATCCTAACCGCAAATGTGAAAAAAGGCACAAACAAGATGTACAGAACCTTGGCTTTATAAGCACAAGCATCTCTGCATTTAGGCAGGTACGTAGAACCGCCCACCCAAACTGTCTCCTCATTTCTTGTTCCAGAGTTTCCGCGCGATCTTGTTGCCTGCTTAGCAACTGTTTCCCGCCGTGATAGCTGCCTAACCTTCGATATATCCGCGACTTACTACCGCCCCAGTACTATCGATCTATATTTTAAAACGGGAATTTTCCTCACACTTTGAGTAGGCGGTTGGAGTATTATCGCGGCCCCAGCCGCCGGATAGTCCTGAATGCAATTGCGAACCAAGTTCTTGCTTTCGCTGTTGCTCGTCACGGCAGGCTTGACGTGCGCCGCGTTGCTGGTGGTGCGCCACACTGCCGAGGCGCACATGCAGACGGAAATCGAAAGCGAAGCGAACACCGCCATCCGCACCTTCCAGTTCGTCGAGCGCCAGGAACAGATCGTCCTTGCCCACAGAGCCGATTTGCTGGCCGCGCTCGCCGAAATGCGCAACGACGATCCCTCGGCCATCGTGGATTCCAGCCAAGATCCATGGCAGTCCGACGATTTCAATCTCTTCGCGCTCGCCGACCGCACAGGAAACATGGTGGCTCTGCGCACTAGCGACCCTGGGTTTCCTCTGCTAGCGGCCCAAGAACAGCTTCGCCGGATGCAATTTCGCCGCGCGACCTCCGGATGGTGGTACGGCGGTGGTCACCTCTATGAAGTAGCCGTTCAGCCGATCTATAACGGCCTTTCGCCAGACGCTGCCTCCATGGGAACTGTGATCGTTGGCCACGAAGTGGATGCGCGCCAAGCTGCTGATTTACGGGGGATTTCATCCGCCGACGTCGTTTTCCGCTATAACGGCGAAACCGTTGCGAGCACGCTTCTGCCGTTGCAAGAGCTTGAGGTGGCTCGCCAGATCGCCGGGCCGGGTACGTCGAAGCGCGTGGAAATCGACGGCAAACCGTATTGGGCTCACGCCGCGAAACTTACCGACGACGCGGGCCTTCCGGTGAGTTTGGTGATCCTCGAATCGTACGGGAACACCGCGGCATTCCTTGCCCACGTAAACCACCTTCTGCTCGGGCTGGGGCTGATGGCCATACTCGCCGGCGGCGCCCTGGCGTTTATGATCTCCGGGGCGTTCACGCGCCCACTCGCGCGCCTCGCGGAAGGCGTTTCCGCGCTGGAGCGCGGCGACTACGCCTTCCCGCTTCGGGCCCGCGGCGCGGACGAGGTCGCCCATGTTACCCGCGCCTTCGACCGTATGCGCCGGGTGCTGAAGAGCGACGAGGCCAAGCGCCAGCAGCTTGAGACGCAACTGCGGCAGTCGCAGCGCATGGAAGCTCTGGGCCGGCTCGCAGGTGGCGTCGCGCACGATTTCAATAACTTGCTCACGATCATCAAGGGCTACAGCGACATCATTCTGCAAGGCTTGGATCCTTCCGATGACGGCTTCCGCCACGGGCAGCAAATTGGGAAAGCCATCGACCGAGCCAGCGCCCTCACCCGCCAGCTTCTCGCATTTAGCCGGATGCAGGTGCTAGAGCCCAAGATCGTTGACCTGAACTCCCTTGTTGCGGACATGGGAAAGATGCTTACCCGCCTGATCCGCGAAGACATCGCATTTTCCTTCGAGCCGGACGGCACCCTCGGACACGTAAAGGCCGATCCCGGACAGTTGGAGCAAGTGGTTCTGAATTTGACGGTCAACGCGTGCGATGCCATGCCTCGCGGTGGCATGCTGACTATCGAAACGCGGAACGTGTTCATTGACGAACAACGCATTCAGGTACGCCCGGTGATTCCGGCCGGCGAATATGTGCTGCTCGCCGTCACCGACACCGGACTCGGGATGGATGCGGAAACTAAGGCGCGCATTTTCGAACCGTTTTTCACCACCAAGGAGCCGGGCAAAGGCACCGGACTCGGTCTGGCAACCGTGTACGGAGTGGTGAAGCAGAGCGGAGGGTATATCTGGGTCGAATCGGCGCCGAGCAAGGGCGCAAGGTTCGAGGTCTATCTGCCCCTGGTGGACGAAGCGGTGGAGCGGCCCGCCGCTCCACAGTCTCGTACGCGAGCGGCCACTGGCTGTGAAACCGTTTTGATTGTCGAAGACGAGAGTGCGGTGCGCGAACTTGCGGCCGAGTTCCTGCGCTCGGCCGGCTACTCCGTGGTTGCCGCCCAGGACGGCAATGAGGCTCTGGCAATCGCCAGGGACTCAGGGGATCCGATCGACGTTCTCCTAACGGACATCGTGATGCCCGGCATCCGCGGCACCGAGCTAGCGGAAAAGCTAAAGCGGCTGCGCCCGCAGCTTAAGGTCGTTTTTATGTCCGGTTATCTCGACTTCACCGAGGGCGATGGCGATGTTGCCGCCGGCAGCTCATTTCTGCAAAAGCCCTACTCGCGCGAAAGCCTTGTCAACAAAGTTGCCGAAGTAGCCGCCGCGCGCCTCGAAGAATCCGCCGAATCCGACGATGCTTCAGCCGCGCTCGTTGACTAATTCAGCTGATTCGCCCATCCCGGATTCACGCAATCGCCAACGGAATCGCCTTCTTCCATTTTCCTTGTGATTTCAGGATCAGCTCAACGACTTCGCGAACCGCGCCTTCTCCTCCCCGCGCCGCCGTGACGTAGTGAGCCGCGCGCTGCACTTCGATCGTAGCATCGGCCACGGCAACGGCCAGGCCTGCGCGCCCAAGAATCGGCAAATCGGGCAGATCGTCGCCCACGTAGGCGACTTCCGCGTCCGTTACCCCAGCGCGCTTAAGGATGTCCTCGTAAGCCTGCAGTTTTTTCGGTTGTCCTTGCGCGACGAATTCCATTCCCGCTTCCGTTGCGCGCCTCGCCGTCGCCGGCGAATCACGTCCAGTGATCAGCCCCGTGCGAATCCCCATGATTCCAGCCAGCTTGATGCCCGCGCCATCGTGCGCGTTGAACATCTTCATCTCCGCCACGCTTCCGTCCGGAAACGTTTGCAGGCACACGTAGCCCGGGGTCATCGTTCCGTCCACGTCCATCAGCAGGACGCGGATTTTCTTTGCCCGCCGCATCGCGCCTTGCGGAAATTTCAGCTGACGAATGGCCATGGGATCGGTCAGAACAATTGCAGGTTCCAAAGATCGTGGACGTGTACCACGCCTTCCAGTATGCCGGTCGCGTCAACCACCAGCACGGAGGTAATCTTCCGCTCTTCCATCAGCCGCAGTGCCGAAGCTGCCAGTTCCGTCCGCGGCAGCGTGACTGGATTCTTGCTCATGCAATCGGCCGCAGTCAGGTCCAGTACGTTCTCCTGTCGGCGCTGCATTACACGGCGCAAGTCGCCATCGGTGATGATTCCAAGCAATTTTCCACCCGGTTCGGTCACTGCCGTTAGCCCTAACCCTTTCCGGCTCATTTCGTAAATTACGTCCGGCATTTTCGTTTCGGACAAAACCGCGGGGATGCGGTCGCCAGCGTGCATCAACGCTTCCACGCGCCGCAGCTTTTTCCCCAGGCGTCCCGCCGGATGCAACGCAGCGAAATCGTCCTCCCGAAAGTCGCGTCGCTCGGCGAGCACCACAGCGAGCGCGTCGCCCATCGTCAGCGCGGCCGTGGTTGACGATGTGGGCGCAAGTTTCAGCGAGCACGCCTCTTCTTTCACGCTGATGTCCAAAACCACGTCGCTTTCTTTCGCCAGCGTGGAGTTCGGCCGCGCGGTGAGCGTGACCAGCGGAATTCCCAGCCTCTTCGCCGCCTCCAGGAGTTCCAGTAGCTCATCGGTCTCGCCGCTCGCGGAGATTGCCACCATCGCATCGCCTTCTGCGAGCACTCCCAAGTCGCCGTGCAGCGCCTCAGCCGCGTGCAGGAAAAGCGATGGCGTGCCGGCGCTCGAAAACGTCGCCGCAACTTTGCGTCCG
>JASHWB010000331.1 GCA_030044295.1 Candidatus Acidiferrales bacterium | reverse complement strand
TCGAATGCGAGGTCGGCGAATGAAGGCCGGAAACAGAGCCAACGCGATCAATCCAAACGAAAATTGGCGCGCTCGACGGATCGGGCGCGGCCGGTGGACTCGTCCACGTCGATTTGGACGCCGTTCATCTGAATGTCACCTTCGGCGACATTGAATCGAGAAGGCATGGCGTCGATGAAATGGTCGATGATGGCGCGCTTTTCCATCCCAATGACGGAGTCGTGCGGGCCGGTCATGCCAACGTCCGTGATGTAAGCCGTGCCACCGGGCAGAACGTGATTATCGGCTGTGGGAATGTGCGTGTGGGTGCCAAGCACCGCGGAAGCTTTGCCATCGAGATACCACCCCATCGCGACTTTTTCAGACGTCGCTTCGGCGTGCATGTCCACAACGATCACTTTTACATCCGGCGGGATCTTCGTCAGTGCGTTCGTCGCCGCGCGGAACGGATCGTCGATCGGAGCCATGAACGTGCGGCCCTGCACGTTGAGCACGGCGCAGCCGGCGCCATTCTTGGCTTTGCCGACCCACAGGCCGCAGCCGGGCGAGCCTTCCGGAAAATTCGCGGGCCGCAGCAGTCGCGGCTGCGAGGGAAAATAGTCAATGATCTCCTTCCGCTTCCAGATGTGGTTGCCGCTGGTGAGGACGTCCGCGCCAACCGCGAAAAATTCGTCGGCGATTTTGGGCGTGACGCCGAAGCCGGAAGCCGCGTTCTCGCAATTGATGATGCAGAAGTCGATGTGCCGCTGCGCAAGGATGTCCGCCAGCCGCTCATGAACGATTTTGCGGCCGGGCGAGCCGACCACGTCGCCGATGAAGAGTATTTTCATGTCGCCTTTGGGATGGCCAAAGACCCTTGACTCACTTCGTTCGCCAGAGTCCCGGCCCTCGTCGGATCGTGGGGAGCGGTCCACTTCGCCGTGCGTTGCTAGGCCCTGAACCCCACTCGCTATGTCGGGCGCCCAGAGCCTGCTTTAAGGCTTTCCCGATCCGGCAAGCCGGAGGGGACGTGCACAAGGGCAGGTCAACGCAGGCGCCCTGGGATCCAGTGTTGGTTCAAATAGGCTTTCGCAACATCCACCTGCGTCGCAGGCCATCTCCGCGATTCATTGTAACAGGATTCCCGAACCACGCCTTTTGCGGCGGCCGAGCAAATGGAGCGATCCATAAGCGATTTGAGAACGACTACTGGCTGATCGACGCCATAAAGGAGCTGATTTCCATCGGTGTGGAAGTGGCCCACATTTGGATCGGTCAATTCGATTGTTCCAGGGCACGTTCGACCATGGCGACGCACTTTTCGACACGCTGACGCAGGGGGCCCTCGAGTTCGTGCTGGCGGCGGCGCAAGGTGAGCAGTTCGTCCGTGATATTCAACGCGGCGAGGACGGCCACTTTGAGCGAATCGACCATGCGGGTGGCTTCGGCGATTTCGCGCATCTTGCCGTCAACGTAGGCAGCAAGTTCCTTCACATACTCTTCGTCGCCGCCGGAATTGACGTTGTAGCTCTGATCGTAGATATCGACTTTCACGTTAGCTCCCCCGCGCTAAATCGGCTGGTGTGAGGCCATTTTGTGCCAATCGTGCCTCGCGGCGCAATCGGGATTGTGGGCAGCACGCTCAGGTGGTGCGAAGCGAGGCGCCGAGCTTTTGCTCGAGTGCGGAAACAATGCGCGAAGAATAGCCGGCGACTTGCGCGTCGGTGAGAGTGGCGTCAGGGCTCTGAAACGCGACGCGGATCATCAGAGAATATTTTCCTTGCGGGATTTGGCCGCCGCGGAACAGGTCGGCGGCTTCGATGGCGCGCAATTCCGGAATCTCAAGCGCTCGGATGGCACCAGACACCTGCGAGAACTGGATGCCATCGGCAAGGACCAGCGAGAAATCGCGCTCGACAGCCGGAAAGCGGGGAATTGGAGAGAACTTTAAATTCGCCGCCGCCGATTCGATCGCAACGAGCAAAGGCTCGAGCTCGATTTCCGCTAGAAAGATGTCCTGGCGAAACTTGAGCTTATCAGCGAGATTGCGAGCGAGCTGACCGGCGGCTCCCATGTCCTTATGGCTTCCACTTTGCGATTCAACCGCGATTTGTCCGGTGCGAGAGGGTGCTAGCCAGGCTGGTCCGGCGGATTTCCACGCGAAGCCGCCAGCGAGAACGCCAATGGAATCGAGGTCGCCTTTCAAGTCGGCGAAGGTAAATTCGCGAGCGGTTTGGTGGATCGACTTTTCGCCAACTAGGCCGGTGGCGCCGAGCGTCAGGATGCCGGTTTCAACTGGCACACTGCCGCGCAGCTCATATCGCCTACCGATTTCGAAGAGCCGGAAATTGCGCTGGCCGTGATTCAGATTCCATGAAATGGCGTTGGCCATGCTGACGAGCCCATTGGAGCGAAGGACCGATGCGTCTTCCGCGAGAGGGTTGCCGATTTTCGCGGGCGTTGTATCCGCGGAGCGAAAGAGGGTGTCACGTTGCTCGTCAACAAGCGGGATTTCCACAATCTCGTTGTAGCCGAGCGCGACGATGCGCTCGCGCAGCCGGCTTTCAGCTTCAGCATGAGGCAAGAAACGGGCTGGCAGCTTCGCGGGCGGCAGGCGCGGCGGAAATTTGTGGTAGCCGTAGTGGCGCGCGACTTCCTCGATCAGGTCAATTCCGCGTGAGACGTCCTGGCGCCAGGAAGGACGGCGGCAGCGCCACTGCGCCTGCGGGTCCTCGCTTTTAGAGGGGCCTTCGCGATGCGGGTCGAAACCGAGCGCGAAGAGGATGCCTTCGATATCGCGATCGGGAACGTCCGCGCCCATGACGCGAAGCAGCTCGCTGCGCGCGAGGACGATTTCGAGCGGCGTCTCTCGACGAAGATAGACGTCAACGGCGCCAGAAAGAATTTCGCCGCCAGCGAGCTCGGCGATCAACTGCGCCGCACGACGCGAAGCCGTTTCCGCCATTTCCGGGTCGGCGCCGCGCTCGAAGCGATAGGAGGCTTCGCTGCGCAAGCCAAGCGACTTGGAAGTGCGGCGGACGGAGATGGGATCGAACCAGGCGGATTCGAGCAGGACGTTGCGGCTGCCGAAGCCGATCTCGCTCTCCGAGCCGCCCATCACTCCAGCGACGGCTACGGCGCGGGAGGCGTCCGCGATTACGCACATATCCTTTGAGAGCGTGCGTTCAAGGCCATCGAGCGTGCGGACCTTTTCGCCGGGTTTCGCGCGGCGGACGACGATGCGGCGCTCGGCGAGTTTATCGAGGTCGAAGGCGTGGAGAGGCTGGCCGAGCTCGAACATGACGTAGTTCGTGACATCGACGACGTTGTTGATCGAATTCTGTCCGATCGCTTCGAGGCGCTTGCGGAGCCAATCAGGTGAGGGCTGAATCTTCACGCCGCGAAGGACCCGCGCGGTGTAGCGTCCACAGAGATCAGGGGATTCGATATCGACGCGCGTGGCGCCAGCAGCTTTTTCGACGGATTCTTTCAGGGTGATCGCGAGCGGCTTGACCGGCAGGCGATAGATGGCGGCGATTTCGCGGGCAACTCCGTAGTGGCCGAGGCAGTCGGGACGGTTAGCTGTGACTTCGGCGTCGAGGACAGGACCGACGGCCGACTCGTCGATGGAGTCGATGGCGAGGCCGGAGAGCGCGAGGCGTGCGCGCAGGTCGGCCGCGGGCGCGGTGACGTCCACGAACTCGCGCAGCCAATCGTAGAGGAGCTTCATGACCGAGGCCCCGCAGCGCCGTAGCAAATGCACTTCGAATGTAAAAACGGAGTTTTCTGATGCACCGGGACGTTCCGCCCTTGGCAGGCGCCGAGACTTTGTTTTCTAAGACTTACGTGTGTCGAAGGTCGATTGGCTGTTCCGCCCTTTGAAGAGTGAGTGGTGAGTGGTGAGTAGTGATTGGTGAAGACTGGACGCGGGCGAGCGGCTAAGCGAGCCGCGACGCAGCCGATGCCGATTGGTTCGCGATTGGGAAATCGTATGTCGATGAAGCGCCGGAACTTGAGATATGCTCTACTCGAAGCATCTTCGCTATTAGAAAAATTTCTCCCAATTCGAGAAGGGATACCAGCGAGAGCAGGCGCGATCGTCGCGTTTGACTTCCAACCGCTTCCTAATTGGCGCTCGATCGTCATAAGAATCGGACTACGCTAGCGCAAACCGGGGCAACGGCGCAACGAAAAGTCAGCGAACGGCCGGCTATCGCGATCGAACGGCTCGGGTGGAGGTTGTGTTGCAGACATCGGACGCCACTGCGTTCAGCAGGCGACAGAGGGTAGGGGCCAGAAAATCGGTAGACAACGAAATGCAAGCTAAAGACCTCCGCGGAGCGCGGCTGCGGCCGCGGTATGGCAAACGGCGCGTACCGCCAATCAGGAGATTGGCGTTCCCGGAAGGCGGTGAAGTTCTATTCGGCTGCAGAGCGCGGGCCGTGGCGGCGGGCCATGGCTTTTGCGGCTTCGAAGAGCAAAGCGCGGCCGCGATCATCCAAGCGTGAGAGGGCTTTGGCGAAATTGCGGAGTTCGCGACGTTCGTTGCCGCTGTCGCCCCACTCGTGAATTGCTTCGGGTTTGGGCAGCGGGACGTTTTTAGGCGCCGCAGAACCCTCGTAGAAAAGACGGTAGAGCGGCACTTCGAGTGCGCGCGCATATTTCAGCAGCGTGTCGACGGATGGGACGGTGTGGCCGTTTTCAACGCGCGAGGTATAGCAGCGAATCAATCCCGTGCGCTCCTGGATGTCCCCCTGGCTGAGATTTTTCGATTCACGGAGTTCGCGAATTCTTTGTCCGATTAGCATGGCGACTCAGCGTACACCCGGCGTCGGTCCCGCTTCAAGAAGTTTACGGTTTGTAATAGTCCGTAGTTGAATAAAGGAGGAAACGGCGCTTCAGAGAGTGCGGCAGAACGAAAAGACGTTATTCCCTCAGCGGCCAAAGCCGCCTTAACTCGTCCAATTTACGGCACGACTCAAAGTCTGGCCCTGACGAGATTCCGTCACGCGCTGCCAGAGTGCGGCGTCTAGGACTTGATCCAGCGGCTGGCGCGCGGATAGACGCGGCGGGCGTTGGCTGCGTAGACGCGTTGCTTATCGGCGGCGTTGAGCTTGGAATCGTCCACGTAGCGGCGCGTATTGTCGTAGTGGTCTTTGGTTTCGTCGTTGATCACGCCGGGGAACGCGCCGTCGCATTCCGAGCCGAAGAGAATGTTGTCGAGCGGAACGGCATCGAAGAGCATTTGCATGTTCATGTGGTTGTACACGCAGGTATCGACGAAGACGTTGCCGTTGCCGAGGATTTCGTCCGGACTGGACCAGTTGTTGTACTTGGCGATGGCTCGCCAGCGGCCAATCTGGCACGGCAGCGCGCCGCCAGCGTGCGGAATGAGGAAGCGGAGGCGCGGAAAGTCGCGGAACAGATCTTTTGCCATCATGAGCTGCACGAAGCCGGTGATATCCGCGACGAGGTACTGAACAGCCGTGTGGGGGAAATTTTTGTTGATTGATTCGCTGCCGTGGAGGACTAGCGGGACATCCATGGCCTGCGCGGCTTCGAAGACCGGATAGTTGTGCTTGCCGGTGAAGGGCTGGTTTTGCCAGCGGCCGCCAGTGCCGTCG
>JASHWB010000330.1 GCA_030044295.1 Candidatus Acidiferrales bacterium | reverse complement strand
TGTTTCAGCCGCGCCTGCAGTCCGCCCACGCGCAGCGCGGACGGTCCCATATCCACGCCGCGGCGGCTCGCGCCCAGGTCCATCGGCACACCGATGATGCGGAGTTTTTCGGCCATGTGGGTCCTGCCTATCGCGTTCCCAGACTACCGGTGGGAACCTTAAGGATAGACGCGGTAGAGCATGCGTGGGAAGGGGATCACTTCGCGGATGTGCTCGGTTCCGCAAATCCAGGCGACGGTCCGTTCGAGGCCCAGTCCAAATCCAGCGTGTGGCACGCTCCCATAGCGCCGCAAATCGAGGTACCACTGGAACGCCTCTTCCGGCAGACTACTTTCGCGAATTCGCCGCACAAGAGTCTCGTAATCCGATTGCCGCTCGCCGCCGCCAATGATTTCTCCGAATCCTTCCGGCGCGATCATATCGAAACTCAACGAAAGCTCCGGCCGCTCCGAGTCCGTCGCCATGTAGAACGCCTTCATCGCCGCAGGATAGCGATGAATGATCACCGGTTTGTCGAATTCCTTTGAAAGCAGCGTCTCTTCGTCGCCGCCGAAGTCGTCGCCCCACTTCGTCGGATTGCCTGCCGTTTGCAAAACTTTCACGGCTTCGTCGTAGGTGACCCGCGGAAATGGTGCCGCGATCTTCTCCAATTTGGAAACGTCGCGTCCCAGCGCTGCCAACTCGCGCGCGCGATTCTTCACCACCGATTGCACAATTGCGCTTACCAGTCCCTCGCCCAGATCCATCATGTCGGCCAAATGCGCGAACGCCGCCTCCGGCTCCAGCATCCAGAACTCCGTCAGATGCCGCCGCGTCTTCGATTTTTCAGCGCGAAACGTCGGCCCAAACGTGTACACCTTCCCGAGCGCTGCCGCAGTCGCTTCCACGTACAGTTGCCCCGACTGGGTCAGGTATGCCTTCTGATCGTCGATGTAGTTGACTTCGAATAGCGTTGTCGTACCTTCGCACGCGGCTGGCGTAAAAACCGGTGCATCCGTCAGCGTGTATCCCTCCGCATCCATGTAGTTCCGCGCTGCACGAATCGCCTCGGCTCGAATGCGCAAAATCGCCGCTTGTCTCGGTGTCCGTATCCACAAATGCCGCTGATCCAGTAGGAAATCGACTCCGTGCTCCTTCAGCTGAATTGGATACGGACTCGACTCCGGCACCTTTTGCACCACTTCGACAGCCTGAATGTGGATCTCGCACCCGCCCGGCGCGCGCGGCTCCGCCTGAATCATCCCCGTAACGATTACGCTCGATTCCTGCGTCAGCCCTTTCAGCGCCTCAAACGCCTGCGGCTGCTCCTTCAACGAAATGACGCCCTGCATCACGCCCGTGCCGTCGCGAAAAATCGGAAACAGCAGCTTGCCTGATTCCCGCAGGTTGTAGAGCCAGCCGCGGACCGTCACAACCTCTCCGGCATATTCCGGGGCGTGCTCGATGGTAATCACTGACGATTTCTGTGCTTCCTGACTCATGGTATCCAGCGGCAGGCAATCTTCATCGCGAATGCGCGTGCGTTCCGCCCTTTTTGTCAGCAAACTCTTCCAGGCGGTCAAACGCCGCGCAAATTTCACCCACCGCCGGTGTTCCCGCGGCTCTTTCCTTCAGCTCGATCACCAGCGCTGGCATCTCCGGTGCGTTCGAGAACGCCGCAAATGCCGCATCCCAGTCGATGCTGCCTTCCGTGGGTGGCAGATGCTCGTCTTTGTCGCCATGGTTATCGTGCACGTGCACGGTTACCACACGGTCTCGCATCAACTCGAACCCAGCCTCCACGCCACCCTCGATATGCGCGTGGCCCGTGTCAAAGCAGAATTTCACCGGCAGGTGCGTTTCCTGAATGAACTGATGCAGAGACGTTGGGCAGCTAAGCTCGTCAGGCTTGTTTTCAATTGCGATCGTCACACCGCGGTGTTTCGCAAAGACCGCCAGGCTCTCGAGCGACGCGAACGCCGCATCGAATTTCCGCGGATCGGCCGATTGCCGCCCGTTGCCGATATGCTGGACCAGAAACCGGAATGGCACGCGCTCCGCCACTTCGAGCGCGCGTTTCACTTCATCCACGGCATCGATGCGCCGGATGCGCTCCGGGTCGGAAATCGAGATCGGCATCCCGGTTTGATGACCCGACATCGCGTCGCGCTCGGTGGGCGAGTGCAGGGCGTGCAATTCCAGGCGATGCTCCGAAAGCGCGCTCGCCAGGTCGCGCACCGCCTCGCCCGATCGGTACTCGAAATGGATCGACGCGCAGAATACTTCGACCGATGGAATGCCCGCCTTCGCGATTTCCCCGAGCAGCATCGGCGTGAGCGCCTGGTTCACCCATCGGTACGTTGACAGAATGCGTCGCACCCTACCCTCGCGCTGATTCGTTTGCCGGATTTATCGTGGATGGAAACTCACTCCGCGTCAATAGCTCGCGATTGGTGTGAGGACGCCTCGCCTGCAGGTGTGTTCTGCGGAATTTCGAAATCACGCCGCTTCCGGCAGAAATTCGACCTCAAAGGAAGACGGCACCAGTCCGGCTGCCGCCCCGCGCTCGAGCAACTCCTTCACTGCGCGGCGTCCCTGCTCGCCATAGCCAAGCGTCCAGTTGTTCACGTACATGCCGATGAATTTATCGGCGAGCGCCGGGTCCATATCCCGCGCGAACTGCATGGCGTAATCCAGCGCCGCTTCCCGATGATCCAGCGCGTAGCTCACGCTGTCCCGAATCACGTGCGCCACCTGGCGTCCCAACTTGGGAGCCAAGTTCCGTCGGATCGCGTTCGCTCCCAGCGGCAGCGGCAACCCGGTCGACTCGTGCCACCACTGCCCCAGATCGACCACCTTATGCAGACCAATCTGTGAGAACAGCAGTTGCCCTTCGTGAATCAGCAGCCCGGCCTCTACTTCCTTCGCGTGTACGGCGTCCAAAATCTTGTCAAAAGGCATCGTCACGACTTCCACGTTTGGCTCGAACAGCTTCAAAGCTAAGTACGACGTGGTCCGCGTGCCTGCAACCGCAATCCGCCGGCCGGCCAGCTCATTCTTCTTGATCTGCTTCGACGCCACTACGATCGGTCCATAGTTGTCGCCGAAACTCGCGCCGCAGTCCAGCAACACGTACTTGTCGGCAACGAACGAATATCCAAAGAAACTCAGCGCCGTGATGTCGTACTTCTCTTCGTGTGCGGCGTTGTTAAGAGATTCAATATCCGAGAGGACGTGCGTAAACTTGACGCCCGGGAGCCGTACCTTGCCCGTCGCCAGCGCATAAAACATGAACGCGTCGTCGCTATCCGGCGAATGCGCTAGGCTGAGTGCAACCGTCTCGGTCGAAGCCACTGCCGTTGACATATTCGTTTCCGTCCTGACACTCATTGCTGCAAGCTAGCATCGATCCATCGTCCGCGCACTGCTCGACGAGCGCCCGGTGTTCCGGTCTGCGTGGGAAACTAGCTTGCCTCGGGGCGTGATGCTTTCCTGCGTGAGCTCGTGTGAAAGCGGCCACAGCATACCACATCGTCCAATCACGCGTACAGGTCAGCCTGTACCCGGCACCTGTACCAATCCGCCGGACTTCCGCATCTGTGGTGTATCATATGCGCCCGGGGCGGAAAGCCGTTCCTGCCTACCAGTTCAATTTCACAAATGGGAGTTCACGATGGAAAGAGCACTCAGCCTCGAATTCTTGCGCGTCGTCGAACGCGCTGCGATCGCCTCGGCCCGCACCATGGGTCTGGGCGATGGTCACAAAGCCGACCACGCGGCCGTCGAGGCTATGCGCTCCGAAATGGATTCCGTCGGGATGGATGGGACTATCGTCATCGGCGAGGGCGAGCGCGACGAAGCTCCTATGCTCTTCATTGGCGAGAAGGTCGGCTCCGCCGTTCGAGATAAGACTCGCACCTATCCGGCCGTCGATATCGCCGTTGATCCGCTCGAAGGTACCAACCTCTGCGCAACCGGCGCTCCGAACTCCGTTACCGTTCTGGCCGCCAGCGACCATGGCGGTCTTCTCCACGCGCCCGACCTTTACATGCAAAAGATCATCGTCGGCCCAAGCTCCAGAGGCTTCATCGACCTGGATGCTCCTGTGGCCGTCAACCTCCGCGCCATCGCCAAGAGCCTTGATCGCAAGGTCGAGGATCTCGTTATCATCGTTCTCGACCGGCCTCGCCATGAAGATCTTGTTCGCGAAATCCGCAAGGCTGGCGCGCGAATCCGGCTGATCAGCGATGGCGACCTTTCCGCCGGCATCAGCACCGCCCTCCTTGGCACGGGAGTTCACGCTGTTATGGGAATCGGAGGAGCCCCCGAGGGCGTTTTGACCGCAGCCGCATTGCGATGCTTGAACGGCCAAATCCTGGCGCGGCTCGTAGTCTCCAAACCGGAACACGAAGAGCGCCTTGCACAGATGGGAATCAAAGACGGAAAGAAAATTTACGATACCGCAGATCTCGCGCCTGGCAACAAGCTGATCTTCGCCTCCACAGGCGTGACGGACGGCAGCTTGCTTCGCGGCGTGCGCTTCTTCGGCGGCGGCATACGCACTCAATCGCTGATCATGAGCCTCGAACAGCGCGAAGTGCGCTTCATCGACTCCGTGCACATCTCCAACGACGACGTGAAAATTCGCCAGTACTGAGTTGTTGTGCAGGTTCCGAGCGTGGGTGGCTGGATGGAACTCTTGCGCTTCGCCCCGCGCGCC
>JASHWB010000329.1 GCA_030044295.1 Candidatus Acidiferrales bacterium | reverse complement strand
TAGAACGCCGCTAGACCAAATCCACCCGCCATCCCTGCCGCGCCGCGCCAGAGCGAACGCCAACTGCGCTGCAAACCGCATCCCGCCGCAAGTAACAAAACCAACGAGTAGGTCACGATCACCGCCGCCGGCACGTCCGCCAGCCAGATTGCTGCAAAGGCGAGAGCCAGCACTGGCACTCGCCGCCAGCCGTCGCGCATCAGGCGCACCACCGCCCAAATCAACAGCGGCAGCAGCGCGACCGCTAGCAGTTCTCCAAACGCGCTGCGGTAATACACGATCACCAGATTGTATGGATTCGCGAGGTAAAGAATCGCCGCTGCGGTCGCCTGTGGTTTGGCAATCCACTCGCGGGCCAGTTCGTGCATCGAAATTCCCGCGCCCGTGAGGACGACCCCAATGAACGCGCTTGTCGCCATCTTCCATGGCAGCACCGAACCAATCGCGGCGCCCAGCATCCACGATAGTGGCGGATAGAAGATGAATCGCGGCTCGCCAAATCCCCAATTCGCCCATTCCGCCCAGCGCGGATAGATGATTCCTTGCCGCCACTGCCCGGCCACATCCATCCACGAGCTCAGATGAAACGCAAAGTCGTGCCCGGACGCGTCGCCGCGAAACGCCATTGGCGCGATCACCGCCGCCGCGGCCACCGCCACCCAGAAATATGATTGGATCCGCGAGCGCGTCATTAATGGGCTGAAATCATTTGCCGGAGGGTACAAGGAGCTTGAGTTCTTCTGACCAGTTGAACGAGCCAATCTGCACCGGCGCCGTGAGCATGATCGTGTGCCGATCTCAAAATCTGGTTTTGTCAAACCAGCGGTTGCGAATCGCCCGATCGAACTGAATCAATCGACCCTTCCCAGGTACCTATCCAGCCATCCCAGTACGACATTTACAAGCTGCGCCCGCTGTCCAGTCACATCATGAGGCGTATCCAACACGACATGCCGTTTCTCAGAGACCGGCGTCCCGAGCATTCGGAAAAGCGGGTCTTGCGACTTCTCCATCGAGAATACGTAATCGTCCCGGCCGTTCACCATCAGCACAGGAATTTTGAGTCGCGGCGCGAAGTCAGCCTGGTCGCCGCCGGCGGGCGGTTTATCAAGAAAATACCCGCCATCGAGGAAAATCGCGGTCCTCAGCCTGCTTTGCGCGATCGTCGTGTAGATCACCCCTTCCGCCGATCCCATACTCACGCCCAGATAGGCGATTTTATTTTTGTCGATGTCGGACCGGGTACTGAGGTAGTCGAGCGACCGGCCAAGGTCCTTCGAGCGATTCGCAAAGTAGGTTAATGTCTGCGCCGCGCCCACGTATACTATCTTGCCCTGCCGCTCGTATGTTCCGTAGAACACGGGATACAGAACCGCACGGCCGCTTTGAACGACGTAGTCGAAAAACTTCGTATCACCAAGCGTCCCGCTGTCGTGAAGGTCCAACACTCTTGCGCTTGGCGAGAATACGACCGTCTGATACGGCGGCCGCACGTGCTTGGGCAGAAAGAGATACGCGGCCATTCGCTCGTTGTTGTAGGCCGCATCGTAACTGACTTTCTCCAGACGCCAGTCTTCAGTCTCGCCAACGATTCCGTCGTCCTCTGCCTCGAGCGGCGTCTTATCGTAGGAGTACAGGGTAAGGTATGCGCGGAACACAGCATCGGCTGCGGGTTCGTACTTGGAAAAATCCCGTTCGAGAGCTTTGACCGGCCGAAGGACTTCCGCCGGCAGCGGTGCTGTGTTGCGCACGCACCGGAATCCATTCTCGGGCGAGCGATCGAATGGCGAGAGGGCTTGCGGATCGGCATACAAATAGGTCTGAGAATTCCACGCACCGCCAAGAATGAACTTTGTCCCGTTGCCCGTATCGTTCTCGATCCACTCGCGCGCATTGCCGGCCATGTCGTACGTGCCATACGGCCCCAACCCTTGAAACGTCCCTACAGGGGCGACTCTGGCCAGAGAAATATTGCTGGTTTCCACGATGTAATCCGCCTCATCAGATGACGCAGCGGCGTACCACTGCGCGAATGCCGGAAGGCTCTTTCCAATGAACGCAGCGTACGCCGACGCCTCATACCAACTCACGCCGGATACCGGATAATCACCTTGCCCATGCGGGTAGTGCCCGCCCTGCCACGTTGACGGCCCGGGACGTGCTGTGCTGTCGCGGAAAAGCGCCATCGCGTCGTCCCAAGTCATCTCGCGACCGTCGCGCACGAATGCCTTCGTCCAGTACTCGCGTTTTTGATATCCGCCCGCGTCCACAAATATCTGGTAGTCGCGATTGGTCACTTCATACCGGTCGATGAAATAGGGCGGAAGACGATATGGGCCAACTAGACCTACAAAGCCGATGAAGTCCACCCATGGACCGCCGCTCACCCAGGACATCCCGGCTGGTGCAGCCGCTTCCTTGTCCAGAGCGAAATTCATTTTCGGCAACGTAATGGGAGCTGCTACGTACTCCCCGACTCCTTGCTTCGACACTTTCCAGCGGAAGTATCCGGACGGAATTCGCACGTTGTTCAGTGGTGTAGTTCCTAACTGGTACCAATCGCTCGCGGGCGAAAGATAGTCCTTTATTTCAACGGTGGCTCCGGGAGGGGATGAGGCGATGGATATAACTTTCGTGTTCTGCGCGGCGATTTGTTCGAGCCGGGGATCGCTTGGCAAATACCGTTCGGCCTTTTTCAACAATAGAAATGCCGCTAAAGCCTTCCGTCCATTTTGCAGGTTGGCAATCTCCGGAATCGCCTGGTCGCGCGCCCACTCGCGCTGCGCCGAGCGGTGGTAGAGCCACGCTCCGGCGGCTATTAAGATTGCGAGCAATGCCGCTCCAGGAATCGCATATCGGAGCGATAGAGTCAGCTTCGGCGGTGCAGGCAGCGTGGTCGGCACGGTCATCTGCAGAAGCGCCGACGAAAGATCTCGCGACATCTCTTCCGCCGATTGATACCGCTTCGATACGTTTTTCTCGAGGGCGCGCGCGACGATCCGTTCCAATTCTTTCGGGACATCTGGGCGAAGCTCGCGCACGGGTTTAGGACTCTGCTGCACAATCGCCCGCAGTACTCCCGCGCCCCTATCTCCCTCGAAAGGACGTTCACCGGTAAGAGATTCGTACAGAACTACTCCGAGGCTCCACAAGTCCGTGCGATCGTCAACGGCTCTGCACTCCGCTTGCTCAGGGGACATGTAGTAGGGCGTTCCGACTGGTCCGATCGTTTCTCCCCATGATAGCGTCGCGTCTTTCGCGCCCTCCGGTGTCAGCAACTTGGCGAGGCCAAAATCCAGAACCTTCGCGTGTCCCTTAGCGGTGATGATAATGTTTCCCGGCTTCAAATCCCGATGAACGATGCCCTGTTCGTGAGCTTCCTCAAGCGCTTTGGCGACGTCCTCCGCTAGCGACGCAGCTTCCTTGACTGGAAGCCCTCCTGATTTCAATCGCTCCGAAAGCGGCCGCCCTGCGACATATTCCATTACAAGGTAGTCCGTGCCATCCTGCTCGCCGACGTCGTAAACTGCCGCAATGTTTGGATGGTTGAGCTTCGCCAGCGCGAGTGCTTCTTTGCGAAAACGCCGTCGCGCCATGTCGTCGATCTGCACGCCTGGTGGGAAGATCTTGACGGCTACGTCACGCTCCAACCGCGTATCGCGCGCCCGATATACCACTCCCATTCCACCAGCGCCGATTCGCGCCAGTATCTGGTACGGCCCCAGATTGCTGCCGCTTTTCACTGTCTGGTGATTCTCGGTCATCCGGTCGTCATTGCCAGCGCCGAATGCAGGCTCGTGCGTCCGCAGCAAAGACTCCACTTCGCGCCGCACGCCCTGATCGGTGCAAGCCAAGTCGAGGTACGCCGGTCTTTCTTCCGGCGTGCGCTCAAGCGCTCCAGCCAGCACCCGTTTAATTTCCTGCCACTGCTCTGGTGTCATGCCTCGGCACTCCGTCTTAGCTCCTGCTTCATCTACGCTCGCGCCGTCGTCCGACGCTCTTTCAACGTACCCGGATAGCACATCCGGATCACTCCGGATAATCGCACGGTACCCTTCGGTGCCAGATAAAGTCAATTGCGCCAATCATCCAGCGCTCATTGCTCGCCGGGAATCCCCTGATGCGTTGAGTGTCCTTTGTGAGCTTCCTACGACCTCATCGGACCGCAGTTGACTTGCACCGAAGGTGTTGAAAAAATGCTCGGCAGGGCAGTTATTGGTGTGCATAGGGGAGGGCCTCATATCACGTGCTCTCGGTTTCCAGACGCAAGTCCTCGCGGTGCTGGTATACGGCAATAGTTCCACATATTCCGAGCCTCGGCCTCTGCCGTCCCTTGGGTCGCGTTCGGCTTTCGCTTACTGCGCTCGTTGTGCTCGTATTCCTTTTCCTTGCGTTCCCGGCTCACTCGCAGGCGCCTCAGGAGCAGCAATCTCCCGTCGCAGCTCCTGAGCCGCAGAGTGGTTCCGGCAACCCATCGCCGGCCCGGAACAGTTCCGAGAATCAGCAGCAATCGACCCAGAACTCGCAGAAGAAAAAATCCGACCGCATGTTTTACGTCATGCCGAACTATCTGACGGTCGACAACGAATCTCAAGTGCCGCCCATCTCCTGGGAAGAGAAGTTTTCGATCACCGCCAAGGGAACCTTTGACCCGTATGAATTCGCGATGGTGGGCATTGTGTCGGGCATACGCCAGGCGGAAAATGCTTATCCATCCTTCGGGCAGGGTATGGCTGGCTACGGCAAGCGTTATGGCGCCGCTTTTGCCGATCAGGCGGACGGCAATATCATGGTTGGAGGTGTTTTCCCCTCGCTTTTAAGGACGGACCCTCGCTATTTCCGCCTGGGGCGAGGGGGGCAGGTTCATCGATTCCTATACGCCTTCAGCCGCATTTTCGTCACTCGCCGGGACTCGGGTGCCAACATGTTCAACGTACCTGAGTTCGCCGGCAACGCGACGGCTATCGGGATCTCAAATGCCTACTACCCGGCGGCCAATCGCAGCGTCTCGTCAAATCTCAACGACTGGGGCGTGCAAATGGGCATCGACGCCTTCGGCAACGAGCTGAAGGAGTTTTGGCCCGATGTTCACCGTTATCTTCTGAGACGAAAGAACAAAAAGCCCTCATCGCCGCAGTAAGCGCTCTCCGAACTTGAACGTACCGACGTCAACATTCGCGTGAAATCGTTGCCGGAACATGCTAGGGTAAATGAGGATTTTTGGGCGTGTGGGTTATGGGACATAACAAGGCGGTCCAGGGCGAGGTTGGTGAGGTCATCACGGCGGACGGCGCTTTTCAAGGCGCCCCTGGGATTCCGCCTCGAAATCAGCTCATCAAAGGGCGGAGCAGCCAATCAACCTTGAACACGTCTAAGTCATTGAAAATACAGTCTAGTAGAAAACCAAGGGCGGAACGTCCCGGTGCATCTTCTCCGTGCCAATTTCAGCTCCTACGGGACCCTAAGATCAGGGCTCGGGATGGTTATAACTAAATGGGCGCCATTCAAATCACTCTGCCTGACGGCGCCACTCGCGAACTTCCCAGCGGCTCGACTCCGGCGCAAGTTGCCGCGCAAATCTCGCCGCGCCTCGCCAAGGAGGCCCTGGTCGCGCGCGCCGATGGCGAGTTGATCGACCTTTCGCGCCCACTCGATCGCGACGTAAAGCTCTCGATCCTCACCGCCAAAGATCCGGACGCGGTGCAGGTCTTCCGCCACTCGGCTGCGCATCTGCTCGCCGCCGCCGTTATCGAACTCTATCCCAGCGTGAAGCTCGGCATCGGCCCTCCCATCGAAAACGGCTTCTTCTACGAATTCGTTCGCGACGAACCCTTCACGCCCGAAGACCTCGAAAAGATCGAGGCCAAAATGCGCGAGCTCGCTTCCAAGGACATTCCCAACGAGCGCAAGCTGATTCCCAAGCCCGAGGCCATCGAGCTTTATCGCAAATCGAACCAGCAATTCAAATGTGAGCTGGTCGAGGAAAAAGCTGTCGAGCCGATGGTTTCCTTTTACACCACCGGCAACTTCATCGACTTCTGCCGCGGCCCGCACATTCCGTCCACCGGGCGCATCAAGGCGTTCAAGCTGATGAACGTCGCAGGCGCCTACTGGAAAGGCGACGAAAAAAATCCGCAGATGCAGCGCATTTACGGCGCCTGTTTCGTCGACCAAAAGCAACTCGACGAATACCTGCATCGCCTCGAAGAGGCCAAGCGCCGCGATCATCGCAAGCTCGGCCAAGAGCTCGATCTCTTCAGCATCGAGGACGAAGCCGGTCCCGGACTGATCTTCTGGCATCCCAAGGGCGGCGCGATTCGCCGCTTGATGGAAGACTGGCTACGCAACGAGCTCGTCCGCCGCAGCTACGAACTCGTTTACACACCGCACATCATGCGTCTTGACCTCTGGAAGACCAGCGGCCACGCGAATTTCTACCGCGAAAACATGTTCGGCCCGATCGAGGTCGAAAAAGCCGACTATCAGCTCAAGCCCATGAACTGCCCGGGCCACATCCTGATCTACAAATCGCGCCTGCGCAGCTATCGCGATCTTCCCGTTCGCCTCGCCGAGCTCGGCACCGTCTATCGCTATGAGCGCTCGGGCGTCCTGCACGGCCTCATGCGCGTCCGCGGCTTCACGCAAGACGACGCGCACATCTTCTGCATGCCTGAACAGATCGAAAAGGAAATTCAGGACTGCGTCGAATTCGCGTGGGAAGTTTTGCGCGTCTTCGGCTTCAATCGCTATGAAGTCGAACTCTCCGGCGGCGATCCTGCACACCCCGAAATCTATGCCGGCACTCCCGAAGAGTGGAAACGTGCGGAAGACGCGCTCACCAGCAC
>JASHWB010000328.1 GCA_030044295.1 Candidatus Acidiferrales bacterium | reverse complement strand
GGGCGTCTTTAGCTTCTATCCCACGAAGAATTTAGGCGCGTTTGGGGAGGGCGGCGCGCTTACCACTAACGATGATCGCGTCGCGAAATTCGCCCGCGCCGCCCGCAATCACGGCCAAACCGCGCGCTACGAGCACGAATTCGTGGGCTACAACTACCGCATGCAAGGCTTTCAGGGTGCCGTTCTGCGGATCAAGCTTCGGCGGCTATATGCTTGGACCGCCCGTCGCCAGGAAATCGCGCGAATGTACCGGCAATTACTTGCGGGTGCGCGCCTCGACATTCCCGTCGACGATCCCCGCGACGAGTGCGTCTATCACCAATTCGCGATTTACGCCGGCAATCGCAGCGCTCTCGCCGCCAAGCTCGCGGAACGCGAGATCGAAACCGTGGTCCACTATCCCAGGCCGGTGCACTTGCAGCCCGCGTATTCATCGCTCGGCCTGCCGCCGGGAACTTTTCCGCACACGGAGCGCGCCTGCGATCGCGCGCTCAGCCTGCCCATTCATCCGCGGCTCACGAACGAGCAGGTCGCGTTCGTAGCCCAATCTGTCCGGGAAATCGTAGGCGAGAAATAAATGCCGGCCAATCCGTCCGTTCGTCAGGCGTTAGCGCTCGCCGAGGCGCTCTCGCTCGGCGGAGGCGGCATCGGCGGCTCGGCCTCTAGGGGAATGAATCCGGCTGCATGCGACTCGCCGCCTTCGTCCGCCGGCGCCTGTGCGCGCAGCTTTTGCGAGAGATCATCGAGAATGCGCGCGAACGAATCGCGCAAAGCTTGGTCCGCCGATCGCAGCAGCGAATCGACGGCTCCCTGGCCCCGCTCGTTGAGCCGCCGAACGGAAGAAGCCGCCCATGAGTCCGCCGCGCTTTGCAGCCGCTCCTGGAATTTTGCGGTCTCGTCGTCGCTGATCCTAACCGCCGTTTCAGCCCATTCCGCCTCGCGCGATTCCCGCTCGGCGCGGAAATTATCCGCCGCTTTCGCGAATTCGACGGCCAGCGCGTCGCGGCCTCGCGCCACGTTGGCATCGAGATCGGAGGCAATCCGCCCCCGGAACTGCTCCATGGATGCACCAGCCTCGGCATACAGCTTCTGGAGGTGCTCGCCGGTGACGCGCTCCAGTTCGCGGGCGCGGTCGGTCAGCGCGGCGCGGCTCGCATCCGTAAACTGCTGCGTTTCCCGCTCGGAGACCCCGCGGATTACGTGCCCGAAGGACGCGGCGGCCGCTTCCGCGGCAGCCTCTAATTGGCCACGCGTTCGTCCGGCGATCTCGCCCGCTAAGCCATCGAATTGCTGCTGGAGCTCGACGAGCCGAATGCTCGAGCGCTCTTCGAGATGCGCCTCGAATTTCTTCGACGCGTCCATCGCCCTTTCGTCCAGACCGCTAGCCGCGGCAGCCGCTGCCTGCTCCACGAGGACTTGCATCCGCGATCGCGCCTCCTGTTGGAACCATTCGGACGATCGCCCGATCGATTCCGCTGTAGCTTGCGAAGCGCGGACGCCCGCGGCATCCATCTCGTCATTCCATTTCGTCAGCGATTTCTTACCGGCACCATCTAATTCCCCGCGAAGGTTTCCGAGCGCCGCGGCCATCTGCGCCGAGGCTTCGCGCTGGCTGCTTTCCGAGATCTGCCGCAAGCGCTCGCGATGCAGCCGCAAGGTCTCTTCCGCCTGCGCTTCTCGAGCGGCCAGCTCGCGCAGAGACTCGGACACTCGCTCGACGCGCGGCGCGATCTTTGCGTCGATCTCTGCGACGCTGCGCTCGATGCGCTGCTGCGCGAGGGAGTCGAGCATCGGCTCGATGCGATGCGCTGCGCCGCCAGCAAGGTCTTCGACGCGACGCCTTATTTCTTCCGTTTGTTCTTTCGCGAGGTTTTGGATTCTCCCGTGCAGTTCATCGAGGGAGTGATGGCTCACCGATTCGAATTCCGCGGAATATTCCTTCATGCGGTTTGCGGAAAGTTCGATATCCGCCAAGGACGCGCGGGCGCGCGTTACTTCCTGATCCAGCGCGCCCTTGACGCTCGCGAGCGTATCCTGCGCTGTGGAAGAAATCTGCGCCAGCGGCTGCCGCAGATCGCCAAGGCGTTCCGAAATGTTCCGCTCGGCATCTCGCAGGATCTCCAGCGAGCGGCCGGAAAGTTCCTTCACCAGGCGCTCAACGCTGCCATCCAGCGAGGCCTGCAGCAATTCCGACCACTGCGATCGTGCGAGCGACAGCTCCGATTGGATACGCTCGCGCAATTCCGCCACAGCCAATTCGTGATTTGCAACCGGCAGCGGCGGAGCTTCCGCGGGACGCGGCAATTGTGCCGCTTCGGCATCCGCGCGCGCTTGGGCGAGCCGATTGGCGGCATCGCCCGCTGCCTGGCTTTCAGCCCGCAGGCCTTCTGCCTTGCTTTCCAATTCGTGCAACAGCCCGCTGATGCCGCTCGCGCCGCGCTCGAATTCAGCGCGCAGCTCGACCAGCAAGCGTTGTTGTTCCGCGACTAGCTCGCTCGACAGCCCAGCCGCTGCGTTGGCGCGGTCGCGCTCGAATTCCTCAAGCCTCGCGCGAATCTGCTCGATGGCATTGAACGCAGCCTCTTCCACGGTCGCGGCAGTTTCACGCTGAATCTCCGCGCGCCACTCGTGGAGCAAAGGGCTATCCGCAGCAGGCGCACGTTCGCCGGCGATTGAGGATTCGGAGGCAGAACGTGTTTCCAAGGTCCCTTGGTCCATATGCTGTTTTGTTCCTTCCGCAAATGCTTGCGATGACGCGTAACTGGCGCGCGGTTTTTCCGAGAAAAATTCCTGGGCACGCTGTGCTGACCAATCGCCGGGCGACGGTTCGAGCGCCCAGAAGTTTCCGGGAGTCTCCAGTTCGACGGCAATCTGAAAGAGTTCTCGAATCGAGTGAGGGCGTTGAATCCACGCGACTCGGGCGCGGACGTATTCCCGCTCAGGACCGTGAGGGATTTCGAGAGTCACCCACGTGTTTTTGGGCAGGTGATACTTGGAGGCGTAGCGGCAACCGTGCAGATTGAGATTGAGGGTGGAGCTGCGCTCTTCAAAAGGCTGCCCGAGCAGATCGATGCCGCGAACAATCACGGGCAGGGACTGAGAAACGCGTTCGCTGCGCCGGCGCTCTGTGCCGGTATGGCTAGAATCCACGTCAAGCACCCAAGCTGATTTCTCGGACGACCGGGCCAGAGGATACCACTCATCGAGATTGCGGTCGAGTGCCGGTACTTACAGAACGCGAGGAATGAACGGGGAATTCCGTCGCTCCGGCGGCTGGGCAGGAGCGGCGCGTTCGACTAGTGCTTCTTTTTCTTTTTGCTGCCGGTATCGCCCTCGCTCGTGTTTTGCCCGCCGCTCATCTGGCTCAACGCATCCAGATTTTGCTTGGCCTGCACGGCGTAAGGGCCGTTGGGATCGATGTCGATGCATTTCTGGAAGGCGTCCGCGGTGCCTGGCGGGATGATGTAGGTCATCTTGTCGCCTTCTTGCTTCGAGTCGATCAGCCCCACGTCGGCCGTGCCGAGCAGATACCAGGCCTGAGCGTCCTTGGGATCAACCTGCGTCACCTTTTGCAGCGGAGCAACGGCATCTTTGAAATCGCCCTTGTTGGTCAGAACGATAGCGATATTTTTCCAGCACTTGGTTGTCGAAGTGGGGTCGAGCGCGGAGGCTTTATCACAACTGGCGCCCGCATCGGAAACATCCTTGCTGGCGGCCGCCGGGTCGGTGGTTTGCGCCGCAAGATTGACCTGCGCGAGGCTCATGTTCAAATACGTGGGTGCTTCAGGATTGAACGTCGCGGCCTTCTGGTACGCGGCTACAGCCTGATCGTATTGCCCGGTCATCGAATATGCCTGGCCGAGATTGGCGAGAATGATGGCGTGGTTCTTGGTGTCTTTCTCGCCGACCATGGTTTCGGCCTGCTGGAAATCCTGTGCGGCGGCGGTCGCGTCCGTCTTCACCTGCGCCTGCAGCGCGGACTTCTGATCGGCCGACGCGGCGTGAATCTGTGTCTGCAGCGTGTTAATTTCGGTGAATTTCGCGATCCCGTCGTCCACATGCTGCTTCATGACCTTGAAATTGTTCTGAGCTTGTTTCTGCTTTTCCTCTTCTTCGGGATGCGCGGCGGCTTGCTGAGCGATGATGGCCTTAAAATTGAAATCGACTTCGTTGTCCTGATCGCCCTGGAGTTGATGTTGCTCGGTGAAATTGCTTAGGCCGGTCGCGGGTGCGTTTAGCGTGAAGGTGTAGACGCCGCCTGAGAGGCCGATCTGGCTGAATTTTCCGTTCTTATCCGTCTTCAGATTGAACGTCTGCCCGTTTTCGCCTTTTAACTGAACCGAGAC
>JASHWB010000327.1 GCA_030044295.1 Candidatus Acidiferrales bacterium | reverse complement strand
CTGGTCGATGGCGTGATCGAGGAACTCAAGGAAAAATATCCCGATGCTCAGATCGCCGAGTATCTCGAGGAAGTGCGCCATCACATTCTCGACAATTTGGAGCCTTTCAAGGAACGCGAAGGCGAGGATAACGAACCTCCTTCCGAGGGGGGCGGCGCACCGAAGCCGGAGCGCCCGGACCGCGATCCTTTCCGCGTTTACGGCGTGAACGTGATCCTTGCGCACAACGAGCACGACAAGTCACCGGTGATCTTCGAAACCATTCCGACCTACGCCAATCTTTTCGGGACCGTGCACCGCAGCTACGACTCCCGCGGCGGCTGGAATTCAGATTTCATGGATCTTCGCGGTGGCTCTTTGCTTCGCGCTGATGGCGGCTTTCTCGTGATGTACGCGCTCGACACGCTTACGGAAAACGGCGTGTGGCGCACACTGAAGCGCACGTTAAACCATGGCAAGCTCGAAATTCAGCCCGTGGATATGTTTTTCCCTTTCAGCGCCGCCGCAATGAAGCCGGCGCCAATCGACGTGCACGTCAAGATCGTTTTGATTGGCGATCGTGAGCTGTACGAGCTGCTCTACGATCACGAAGACGACTTCCGGAAAATTTTCAAGGTCCGCGTCGAATTCGACGAGGAAATGAAATGGAGCGACGATGTAATTCGCTACTATGCCGGCCGCCTGCGCAAACTCGCCGACGACGAAAAGCTGCTTCCATTCGACCGCACCGCGGTCGCCGCAATCCTTGAGCACGGCGTGCGCCAAGCTGGCCGCCGCGGCAAAATTACAACCAGATTTTTCGATCTCGCCGATCTCGCGCGAGAGGCTTCCTACGAGGCGCGCTTGGACGATGGCGAGGTGGTTACCTCCTGCCACGTCCGGCGCGCCCTCGAAGCCAAGATCGAACGCCACAATTTGACCGAGACCAAAATTCGCGAATTGGTCGAGCAGAATTTGATTTTTATCGATACGACGGGCGGGCGCATCGGCCAGATCAACGGCCTGAGCGTTCTGGAAATTGGCGGCTACGCTTTTGGCAAGCCTGTGCGTATAACCTCCTCCGTCGCGCTGGGGAAAGCCGGCATCATCAATGTCGAGCGCGAATCGAACCTCAGCGGCCGCTTTCACGACAAGGGCGTCCAGATCATTAGCGGATATTTGCGCAACACCTTCGCGCAGGATAAGCCCCTATCGCTTTCCGCCAGCGTGTGCTTCGAGCAATCGTATTCCGGCGTGGATGGCGATAGCGCCAGCTCCACCGAAATCTATTCGCTGCTTTCGGCGCTAGCCGAAGTTCCTGTTCGGCAGGAACTGGCTGTCACCGGATCGGTGAACCAACAAGGTGATATTCAGCCGATCGGCGGCGTAAATCAGAAAATCGAAGGCTTTTACTATGTCTGCAAGATGAAGGGTCTCACGGGAGCGCAAGGCGTGCTGATTCCGGCCGAAAACATCGAGGACCTGATGCTTCGCGACGAAGTGATCGACGCCGTCGCCAAGGGTCTTTTCCACATCTACCCGGTCTCGACCATCGAGCAGGGAATCGAAATTCTCACTGGAATTCCGGCCGGCAAGCGCGACTCTTCCGGCAAATTCCCGCCCGAAAGCATTTTCGCTCGAGCCGATGACCGCCTGAGGAAAATGGCTGCCACACTTCGCGAATACGAACCCGGTCTATAGCGTTCGCGTAAATCCGTGGTGGTCGCCGCCTTTCGTTATCTTATAGCAACCGATGCATTTGCAGGCTTTTGTTCGAAGTCTTTCCGTTGCGGGTTATCAGCAGTTCAAGCGGCGGCCCCAGCAGGTGAAACAACCCGCGAATATCCGACAGTGATAGGTCCGCGGCCGCGTCGCCATCGATCCCTTCGATCATGTCGCCTTTTCGCAGGCCCGCGTCCGCTCCCGGTGTGTTCGACCGTACATCCGTAATCTCAAATGTTCTCAGATTCGGCCCGCTGGCGGTAATCGTCAAACCACTCATATCCTCGAAATCTTCGCTGTTAAATTCGCCGTTCGGGGCGAAGAAAATTTCCTGGTGCGAGTAATCGAAAACAACTCCGAAACGGCGCAGCATCGCAGCCCCAATCTCGCCGGCCAGCCTTGAGTCGTGCGTGGCTGGCGAATCCTGCCGCGAGAAGACTACCAAGCCCGCTTCGGCTACGTACGGTCCAATCTGAAAACGATCCAGTCTTCCGAGCGCGCTTTCCGCGCCGCCTGCGATTGGCATGCTCGCCGCGGGAATTGATTTATGCAGCGAGATGCGGTGTGCGTCGGCATATCTCTGGAAAATCAAAACCGGAGCATCGAGCGCCGTATTGACCACGAAATCTCCGTCAACTCCGTGCCCGTCGACAACGGCCTTAGCCTTAATCACCGGAATGCCATCCACGAACGTTAGGCGAATTCCCTTACCATGACCTTTGTATTTGTAAACGTTCGGATCATAGATCTGCATCGTCTGCCGCGCGTAATCGATATCCGCGACGACCGTCATGAGAAAATCGTTGCCGAGTGTCCCCTGATAGGGACGGCCGAACCGCGTCGCAAACTGTGGCTTTGGTATTTGCGCCAGTTCGGAGAACGAAACATCGAGCCCGCTCAGATCCAGAACGGGTGCATTCGATCCGCCCAGCGCAAGCTCTGTCGCACGCTCAGGGGCAATCGACGAATGGCTGGCGCCAGTATCCAGTTCGAATAGCGACGGTTCTCCTTGATTAACGCGAACCGGCATAAACACCAGGTGATCGATGAAGTCGGCAGGAATTTCGGCAGCGTTCCCGCCATTCTCGAATCGTGCTGTGGCCGCGGATTGCTGTGCAGCCGTCGAGGCCGTTTGCGCGTTCGCGGAGTTCCGATCCGCCCAGCACAAACACAGTATTAACGGCAACGCGATGATCGCGATTCGTTTCAAAAGCGTTCCTTGGTCATTTCCCTTCGGCGCAAAAAACAACGTCCCGTGATTATACGAGCGCAGTGGCCGGCCGCCGAAACTATTCTGCAAGCTCCAACAGGCGGGGATCGAGGGAATTTAGTTCGAAGGCGCGATGTATCCTTCGCGCGCAAATGTCCGGTAAGCGGCCTTTTCTGCCCGCTTGGCACTTTTTGCGCCACCGGGAACAATCGCGACAGCGAGCGAATGGAATTTCCCGTCGTGCGCCGGTGCGATTCCCAATACGTATTGATGCCGCAGCGATGCAGCAATCTCGCGGTAAATCGGCACGAACTCCTTGTCCGACTGTGGGAAAAACGCGCGCCCGCCCGTAATCTGCGCCAGCAATTTCAGTGCGCGATCCGCCCGCGCGAATCCCGTCAATTGATCCGGTGAATCCGACGTTTGCACGGCAGTCGCATCTGTCTGCCTCGCGTGTTTCTTCTTTCTCGCTTTAACATTTTCTCCACGTAGAACGCCGCCGAGCGCGACCGAAAAAATTACCACGTCTGTTCCGCGGAGTTTGTCGACGAGGGGCGCCCAATGCGACGTCGGCGACGAGTCGATCCCGGTGGTCAGCAGTACGATGGCTGCTTTACCCTCCGCTGGCGGAAAGTTATCCAGCACCGCTGAAAGTGAATCGTAAAAGTTCAGCTCGCCCATTCCGATAGTGTATTCCAGCGAGTTTAGGGCGCCCAGCAAGCTGGATTTGTTTGTTGTGAAGCCGAGCGCCTTGCGCGGCTTGTCGCTGTACGTCACTAGCGCGACCTTATCCGCTGAATCGAGTCCTTGCACCAGCGCGTACGCGGCGACCAGATGCTGGTCGTGAATTAGATAAACGGCCGGGCTGGTCTCGATCATCACCAGCACGTGCGCCGGCGATTCCATCGGGGCGAAAAACAGAACTGGCCGCTCTACGCCGTCATCTAGTACGCGAAAGTCGCGCTGCGTTAGCCCTGAGGCGAAATTCCCGTGCTTATCTAAAATGCTTACCCTCACCCGCACCAAATCCGTACTGGACTCAAGCGTCTGCGCCCCAATCGCATCCGTCTTGATCGTTGCACGCAGATCCTGCGGGCGGCGCGTCGGCGAAGCCGCCAGCCCGCGCGCTACTGTCAGAACGAGAGCTGCGAAAAAGATGCCGGGCGACCTACTGGACGTACGAATCAAAGTAGACGCCGCTCGCGTCCTTCCACCATCCGCTCACGGCCATGTGCAAGTGCCGCGGGATCACGTTGGGATTGACCAGTCTCATCCAGCTGTAATCGGGCGAATACGCTGTTTTGGACGGGTGCGGAAGCCGCTTCGATCCCTGCTCCAACTGTTGCTCGAAATTGGCCCAAATTGCGTCCCAAGGAATCTGCGCCAGGTCTTCCGCGCCGAGCCCGGAAAGATTCGCGGGCAGCTGCGCGCGCATTTTTAGATATTCTGGTTCGTCAAAAAGTCCTTTCACGGAAGGAGCTGCGGTTTTGCCCGCAGGCTGAAGGCCTTCGATCGTATCCCGCAGCATCTTCTTCTGCGGCGCGACCAGCAGCATCTGCGGCGTTACCGCCACGTAGTACATTTTGCGTCGCTGGAAGCCTGTCAGCGGGTCGCGGTACGGATATGCGATGTCCAGCATTGTCGTGCTTCCGAAGGAGTCCTCTGCTAGCGTCATCGGTCCCAGCACGGCACGCAAAATGTGCAGCACCGCGTCCGGCTTCTGAATCGTCGCGGCAAACACGCGTGCCTGGGTTCCGTCCGCCGAAAACGAACTCGCCGACGCCAGTTCTCCCGTGAACAGGTCGAGCGCTTCCGGAAGCGGCATGCCTAAGAACCCTTGCGCCATCCCCTGAGACGCTTGGATGCTCGCCGCCTGCTGCGGCGGCAGAACCGCGCCGATTGCGTCGATCATCAGCCGGTACGCGGCGCCAATGTTTACTCGCGATACCGTGAACTCCGGCGCTCCTGCTGCAATCCCGAGCGTCCGGAACGATGCACTGCTAGCGCCCGCGAAATCGAACGGCCCTACCGGCTGCGTGTCGCCCAGAATCGCGCCGCGCATGTGCACCGCTTCCCCGGCAAAGCTCACCGAACCGCCCATGGCGTGAACCTTTTCAAGGTGCAGACCATCCATGAATTTCAACGCAGCCTCTTTGTTCTTTGCTCCTGCCGAAATCCACGCTTTCACGTTGGGCATTCGCGCGAAGTAATCGACTGCCGCGTCCGATCCGATAAACTTCTTCGCTTCGGTATACTCCGGCCGGTTTGTCAGCGAGTCTACGGGATTGCTGGCAGCGCCGTAGCGCGTAATGAAATCCTCGATCACCGCCTTTGTGTCCGAGGAAACGAAATAGTGGCCAGCCGTTGCGAAGTACGTCGTGCTTTCCTTCACGGTGCGGGCTTCCACGGTAGTGCCGTTGAAATCGAAGTGCGTTACCACGTGAGCGCTTGGGCCAGACGTTCCCGTTGCTTCTAATTTGTGGATGATTTCTGTTTTTCCCGTCGCGTCGTACACCAGGAACATGGCAATCGGAGAGACAGGCTCGGCCGTGGACGGCGGCGCCGCGCCGTGCGTCGTCTCGATGAATCCGGCGACGCCCGGGTTCTGCAACAGCGACACTACTTCCGGCAGGCTCAGCGGCGAGGCAGGAGACGGGTTACTTTGCTGGGCTTTCTGAAAGTTGGCGGCGAGTCCAAGCCACAGAGGTGCCAAGCCGGGATCGGCCATCATTTGCAGCACGTGATTCTGCTGGGCCGCTCCGCTGACCGCAGTCGTACCGCGCCATTCTACGAACGCGACCGTGCGCGCAGGCAAGCGCGTAGCGATCTCCGTCGTTTGCGCGCGCGTCGTGCGCGCGCCGAGCGAAACGACGGCCAGCACCGCCAAAAGCGCACTCCCGGTAAAGATACAATTCCGCCTCGATCTCACGACCGCCTCCTGGGTGGCATCCAGACGGTTCTTCGCTTCAGGCGGGATGCCGGCGCCGACTTTCCGTGCCTGTAGCATGACACGGCGCGGAAAGGCGCAGCGCCGGATTGTGCGAGCGAGTTTCGCTTTGGCTAATGCTTGTTTAGTGGCCGGGTGCGTTAGCGGCGCCGCTGCCGTTTCCGGGCGCTCCTGCTGGAGGAGCTTGCGACGCTGTTTTCGGCGTGCTTAGGTATCCCTGCGCCTCATTCTTATCAAGCTTGAAGACTACGATTTCATAGGGGGCGCGCGCGCCGGTCACGTAGAACTGCAGCGGTTCGTCCACGTCGCGGTTCTTTTTCTCGATGTTTTTGTCGTCCGCCAGCACGTTCATCGTGTAGCGGTAATGTTTCGTATCCACTTTGCGCAATTCCATTTGGATTGGCCCCACGTGCTGCATGTGCTTGTCCTTGCGCAGCGTGAACTCGAAGATATTGCGCTCGCCCAGTGCTTTTAGCGCCTCGACTTCGTCGTGGTTCTTCGCGATCAAGCCGCTCTGCACTCCCAGGTCGCCGATGGTGCTCTGCAGCTTGCCTTTAGTGGCTTCCAGATCGGCCTTGGTGGTGGAAAGATCGTTCTGCGTGTCGGTGATCTTAGTGTTCACCTGGCCGAACTGGTTGGCGTTATTAGCCTGAGCTTCGCCCAGCGCTTTGCGGAAGGTCTGATCGCTGGCTTGCTGCTGCTTGCGTACGGTCTGGGCCAGTGCTCGCGCACGAGCCAGTTCATCCTCGGTCAGGCCGAGTTTCTGCTCGGTCACTTCCAACTGGCCCTTCTCGTCTGCCAGGCGTGAATTGGTCTTGTCGAGTTCCCCCGCCAGCGCCTCTACCTTCTTGTTCGCGGCGTCCTGAGCCTGATGCAGCGCTTGATTGTTGTTGTACGTGGCGTAGAAAAGCCAGCCAACCAGGCAAAATGCGATCACAAACAGAACGCCCACCCAGCGCGGCAGGCCGGTTTTCTCCGGCACTGGATCCGGGTTGGGAGTGCTTGGCGTCAGACTCATGAAACCTCCTCGGCGGCTTGTGCCGCGGCACCGCTCCAAAAGTATCGTCGAACCGGGACTGGGAGTCTATTTGGCCCGCGCGCCGTTGTGCCTTTTGACTGCGCGGTCCGCTTCGGGTGCAGCGGCCACTGGAAATCGAGCCTCAACGGTAGTCGTCAACCCGCCGCGCGGCGTGAATTCGCCGCTCACCCGGCATCGCACGGGACGAATCGCCGCCACGATGTCCCGCAGCATTCGATTCACCGCATTCTCATAAAAGATGCCTAGATTGCGGTACGCCAACAGATACATTTTCAGCGCCTTCAGTTCCAGGCAGCTCTTGTGTGGGGTGTACTGAATCGTGATAGTGCCGTAATCCGGCAAGCCCGTCTTCGGGCATACCGATGTGTACTCGGGAAAGCGAATGGTGATCTCGTATCCGGGGAAACGATTGGGCCACGTTTCCAGCGCAGGGAGTTTGGCGTTGATCCCCGCGCTTGCGTGGGCTTCTGTGTAAGTAGGCATCGCTTTCCTCGCCGTTATTCTAGCGCAACTTGGCTGCTTCCGAATTTCGCAGCGGCTTCGGCCGGCGGATCGGGGGTTAGTGAGCCAGTTGGGTTTCTTGCTCGTGACGCGAGACAGTCGAATTCAGGCAGTCGAAATTCAAACTGATTCACCGCTCGAGATCGGGCGATTGGCTTGATCGCAAACTCAGATTCCGCTATTCTTGCGCGCAATTTCGAGGCGGGGAAACATTTCGAGATGATCTGCCCGCAGTGCCGCAGTGGAGATTGCTTCCGTTCGCGCCGCAGTGGCATCGCTGACCTGCTCGCTACCGCTGTCGGGTTCCGGCCTTGGCGTTGCCACACCTGCGATAAGCGCTTCTACGCGGGACGCGTCGCCTGGCCATTCCTCCGCTTCGCCCACTGCCCGCGCTGTGGAAACTTCGATCTCGGCCACCTCCCCCGGAACCGCGTTGAGCGCGGTACGCTGCTCTTCGTGAAGCGTTTTCTCGGATTCCCCGCATATCGCTGCGACCCGTGCCGCCAGCGCTTTTTCAGCATTCTTCCGCCGCGCCGGATTGTGTCCTCGACGCTCGCCCCTGAACGCCGCGTCGTAAACGGTTAGGCTATTCTACGCGGGACGACATCAAATTCAGTCAGGCCAGCGTCAATCTGCGGGAAGGCAACTCACTTCGCGTCTGACAACCTGGCGAAGACCACGCCTTCGGTCACGCTGTCGTGAGCTTCACCGTCACGTGTGCGACGACGTCGCCTACCGAATGTCTTCGATCGTCGCACTGACTCTATTCGCGCAGAGAGAAGGCTTCAGAAGCCAAGCGTAGGCGGTTGGCACCTCGGGGTAGCGGCCTGGACTGATCAGCCTCACAAGCGTATTTAAGCGCCTTGACATATCTGTATAAATCGTATTAAACAGTATAACGCCTTCGGCGTCGCGTCAATTTAATTAAGCGCCTTGAATGCGTAGGCGCTCGCGCCCAGTGGCGGTCTTCAATCCTGATCTGGGGAATGCATGCGAAAACAGGTTCCGATGGACAACTCTATCCGTAATCTTATCCTTGCGCCTTTTAATCGCGCCCTTCGAGTCACATCGGGCGAATTTTGGCTTCGGCTCCTGCCGGTCCTCATGCTCGCTCCACTTGTTGGGTTCTGTGCCACAAATGTCAACGCGCAATTCTCCGCGACGATTTCGGGCACGGTCACCGATTCCACCGGCGCCGTCGTTTCCGGTGCCATGGTCACGGTGAAAGACGCCGATACGGGCGCGATCCGTACGACCGCTAGCGATTCAGGTGGCCACTACCAGGTCACCTCGCTGCCCGTTGATACCTATGAAATCGATGTTTCGAAGCAGGGATTCTCGCAGGGAGTCCGCACCGGCATTCATCTGGCCGTCGGGCAGGATGCTGTCGCGAATGTCACATTGGCCGTCGGCGAGCTAAATCAGCAGGTCACCGTGAATGCCGATGCGCCGCTCGTCTCCGTTACCACATCCGACGTCTCGGGGCTCGTCGGCGAGCAGCAAGTAAAGGATTTGCCTCTCAACGGGCGTAGCTTTGACGAGCTCCTCACGTTGAATCCCGGCATCGTCAATTTCACGTGGGAGAAAACCGGTGGCACCGGCGTCTCGAACTCTACCAGCGCGAATAATTTCTCGGTCTCCGGCAATCGTCCTCAGCAGAATCTGTTTTTGCTGAACGGAGTCGAGTTCACCGGCGCGGCAGAAAACAACATGCAGCCCGGAGGCGCCAGCGGAATGCTCCTCGGCGTCGATGCCGTCCGCGAATTTAACGTCCTGCGCGACAACTACGGCGCCGAATACGGCAAACATCCCGGTGCGCAGGTATTGATTGTCACGCAATCGGGATCGAACGAGTTGCACGGCAGCGTTTATGAATACCTGCGCAACAACGCGCTCGATTCCCCGAATTACTTCGCCAAGGGTGCCACTCCGCCTTTCCAGCGCAACCAATTCGGCGGATCTCTCGGCGGTCCGATTCAGAAGGACAAAACCTTCCTCTTCGGCAATTACGAAGGCTTCCGCCAAAGCCTGCACCAGACTTCCGCCGCTTTTGTTCCGGACGACGCCGCGCGAGCCGCCGCTGTCCCGAGTGTGCAGCCGCTCCTCGCCTTGTGGCCAACTCCTCCTCCTGGCGCTCCGGATTTCCCCGTCCCTGGGCAGTCCTACGGGATCGCGGAAGTGTTCAGCAGCCCGCTACAGACCATTCGCGAGGATTTTGGCACCGTTCGCATGGATCACAACTTTTCCTCGAATGACACGCTCTCGGCCGCCTACACCGTCGACGATGGCGCTGACGTGACCGCCACGCCCGCCGATCCCTACAGCACCGACTACGAAAACTTGCGCGAGCAGGTCTTCAGCCTCGAAGAAACGCACATCTTTTCACCCTCGCTGCTGAATACAGCACGATTTGGATATTCCCGCGCCGGGTACTACTTTACGGGCATCCCCACGCCCGGCACTCCTGCAGCTAGCGTGCCCGGATTCTTGACCGGAGATCCAGTCGGCGCGGTCGTCGTCGGTGGCTCAGCAGCTTCGAACCCAGCGGCGCAAGTTGGCCTGGCTGGCGGAAACAACGGTAGCAATCTGCACGTGGCGAGGAACCTCTACACGTTTGAAGACCGGGTTACCTGGACGCGCGGCATTCACCAGTTCAGTTTTGGCGTCTGGCTTCAGCCGTTTCAATCCAACGAGATGTTGGCTCTCAGCCAGCACGGACAAGCTACCTTCACCAGCCTGCAAACTTTCCTTAGCGGCACAATCGGCACCTTCTTATTCGATCCCACGCCCACGGAGATGAATTGGCGTTCGCTCTTCGGCGCTTGGTACGCCCAGGACGTAATCCGCGTAACGCCGCGCCTCACTGTGTCCCTCGGTTTCCGTGGTGAATCTTCCAGCGGATGGAATGAAGCCCACGGCCGCGCCGCGAATTACGTGTTCGTTGGCAACGTCATTCAGACCGATCCGCGCATCGCCAACTCCAGCTTCACAGCCGACAACCAAAAGTTTCTGGCTGAACCGCGTATCGGCCTCGCGTGGAGTCCCTTCGGCGATAAAACCGTCATTCGCGCCGGATTCGGCATGTACAACGACTTGCAGGACGCGCTTGGCTATCGCATGGACCAGAACGCTCCATTCAATCCGACTTACTCCACGCCTCTCCCTGTGTCCGATCTTCCGATTAATCCCGCCGGTCCGTATCCCGGCACCCCGAAGATCCTTCCTGCCGGCGTTCAGCCGGACATGAGTTCTCCCACGCTGATTTCCTATTCGCTGACCGTAGAGCGTGAACTGGCTGGCAACACCGCCATCAGCATCGGCTATCTCGGCTCACACGGCTATCACGAAATACTTAGCCTTGATGACAACGAACCGACACCGGCAATTTGCCCGGCGGCGCCATGCCCGGCCACATACCCGGTAAGTTTTCCTGCGCCTCTCGCTGGCGCCCCGGTCCCGGCGGGCAGCTACTACATCCCGTCGGGCACCCTGCTCGCGAACCCCGCTCTCGGTGCGGCGTGGGCTTGGTTTTCCGCCGGCGACAGCTCCTACAATGCTCTCCAACTCGACGTGAATCACCGCTTCAGCAATGGTTTAATGCTTCGAGGCGTGTACACTTGGTCGAAATCGCTCGACGACGGCGATTCGCTCAACTCCACTACTGCGGCCAACGCGCCGGGTCTCGTCTCCAATCCCTTCGATCTGCGCGCGGATTGGGGCCCGGCCACGTACGATGTACGCAACGTCGCGGCCGTTAATGCCATGTACGACCTGCCCATCGGCCGTGGCAAGCCGTTCCTCGGCGCGCTCGGTGGCGTTGCCAACGGCTTCGTTTCCGGCTGGTCGGTGAACTCGATTGTTACCTTACAGTCCGGTTTTCCGTTCACACCTGAGCTCAGCTACAACCCATCCAACAACGGCGACTCCAAGAATCCCGTGCGCCCGTTTAAGAATCCGAATTTCACCGGCCCCGTGATCCTTGGAACGCCCGCACAGTGGTTTAATCCCGCGGCCTTCTTGGCGCCGCCTTCCGGGAGCGGTTTCTACGGCAATGTTGGCCGCGACTCGCTCATAGGCCCGGGCCTCGCCACTTGGGATTTTTCCGTGCTCAAAGAAATCCCGTTGCGCGAACGCCTCTCTCTGCAATTCCGCGCTGAGCTGTTCAACATCCTGAACCGCGCGAACTTCAACACTCCGAACGTTATCGTCTTCACCCCGTCAGGCACGTCTCCGACCGCGGGGAAGATTACCAGCACGTCCACTGACCCTCGCGAGGCGCAATTCGCCTTAAAGCTCCTTTGGTGAACGCGTGTCGGCATCCACGACCACGCTCTGCGAGTTCCGCCTCGAAAGCATCTTTATTCTGGGTGACGACGAATACCTGGACGGCCTCGCCGCCTGGCTTGATGCCCTCTTTGAAGCTGAATGGGTGCTCGACGGCGCCATCCGCCACCAGTCACACGGCGGCTGGTGGTGTCTCTGCCTGTATCGCGACGTGAAGCACCGCCGAACAGCGCAACCTGCGTCCCGCTGAACGGTCGCGAAAAACAAAATGCCTTGCGTATTCGGCATTGCCGGTGCACTATGGCCGCCGCGTATGCATCCCAGTGCTCATCTCTACCGTGCGGCTGCGCCCAAAGTACGTCTGCGTGCCGGCATGACGCGCCCTGCCTCCGGCTTCACTTGACCCGCGTAACTTCAGCGACCGTTGGCCGTCTCCTCGTAACCTTGCAGTAAGCGGGAAATCCCGGCGTAATGAGCGGCAAACCACATCTGAGCGGTGCGAGCGTTTTATCTTCTCTCGCGCTGTGCAGTTATTGCTTGCGTCACGAGCCACGAGGACCGTCCACCAATTCGCCGCGCGCCGTGAGCGTGCCTCTGCATCTTCCACGCCTTCCGGCCGCGCTCAACTTCGTCACGAAGTAACGCAGAATTCACAATTGAGTCACACACGGTTGAACCGCGGCGTTTACCTTGCGCTGAGCCGGGAAAAGCGTGCGGCAAGGTCCCACGCACTTCGGGTAGGGGTACAGCCTTTCGACTTTCAGTTTAGTACGTGTGTAGCTTCCCGCGGCCGGAATCAACTTTCGGTGCGCCCAAATTCAAGGAGGAATGAATGCGAGCATTTGCGGCATCTGTGATTGCCCTCGGCCTGTTTGCCATGCCCGTCATGGCGGCAGGCGGCGGGGCAGCGAACAATAGTGCGGACCCGGCCAGTCCCAAGGCCGCTGATCCGGCGGCGCCACAACCGGGCAATGGCGCCACGAATTCCAGCGCAGCAGCGCCCGCGAAACCAGCCGAGGCGGAAATGGAGGCCGAGCTTCAGCAATTGCGTGACGCGATTGCCATGCAGGCGCAGCAGATTCAGGATCAGCAGAAGAAAATGCAGCAGCTCGAAGACCAGTTGAAATCTTCCAGCGCCAGCCGCGAAAAACTATCGGCCTCACCCGCGGCAACTTTCGCTGCAGCCCCTTCTGCCTCGACCGCGAGCGCCGAAACCGCTCCGGCCTCTACCGCTGCCGTTTCAAGTGGCGCCGCTTCGTCCGCCGCATCTGCCGAAGGCAATCAGGATAGCGATCAGCCCATGTCCTGGCGTTTCAAGGGTGTCACGTTCACTCCAGGTGGCTTCTTCGCGGCAGAAACGGCTTTCCGTCAACGCGCGTTGAGCGCCGATGTTAACACGCCGTTTAACGCCCTT
>JASHWB010000326.1 GCA_030044295.1 Candidatus Acidiferrales bacterium | reverse complement strand
AGGTAGCCGAGCACGGCGAAGTAATCTCCCAGCTGCAAACGGCGGAGATGGGCGCGCAGATAGCCGACGAGCGACTGGTCGGTACCCACGGCCTTGGCTAGTTCGGCGGCGTTCTTCGAGTTGGTGAAGAGCTTGATGTCGCCGTCCGTAAGAATCGGAGCTTCGGACGGGAGCGAGCCGGATTTCTCATACGCGTCGGTGAGTTTGCGAGTTTCGATTTTACTCGCCTCGACGTCCGGCTGATTGAAGGCATTGATGCCGATAATGGAACCGGCGACCGCCGTCGCAATTTCCCAGCGGAAAAACTCCTGAGCGACATCGTAGATATCGCGCAGAGAAATGCGCACGACGGGCTGTCCGGCCTTTTCGAGAGCGTCGATGGCAGCGTCCTGGCGGGAGTCCGAATCGGTTTCCAGGCGCAAATACGCGAAGACGCGATCATTCCCGTACACGCTCGGAGCACCAAGTTGTTCGCGGTCGACGGGAATCAGCCCTTTGCCCTGCTTTCCGGTGGACTCAGCGAGCAACTGCTCGAGCCAGGCGCCGAGGTCGAAGATCGTGGGTGAGGCGATGATGGTGACCTTGTCGCGTCCCAACTTTTGCAGGGAGCCGAGGATGGCACCGAGTTCTACGCCGGGATTCTGGTCCGCGGGAACGACGGAAGCACAGGCATGGACCATTTCTTCGGCGCGATCGAGGAATTTGCCGACGTCGACGCCCTGGATCGCGCCGGGAATCATCCCGAAATTCGAGAGCGCGGAGTAGCGTCCACCGATGCCAGGCACGCCGAAAAATATGTGCCGGAAACCATCGGCTTCTGCCACCCTTTGCAGGTGCGAGCCAGGATCGGTGATGGCGATGAAATGCTTCCCAGCCTCGGCCGGTCCGACGACCTGCTTCACGCGCTCGAAGAAATATTGCTTGAAGATATTCGGTTCGAGGGTGCTGCCGGATTTGCTGGAGACGATGAAAAGCGTTCGCGCCAGGTCGAGCGATTCCTCTAGGGCGATGATCTGCGCGGGATCGGTGGAATCGAGGACGAACATCTGCGGATTGCCGGTGACCTTGCCGAAGGTGAGGCTGAGCACTTCGACGCAGAGGCTGGAACCGCCCATGCCGAGCAGGGCCGCGCCGGTAAATCCCGCGGAGCGAATGTCGTCCACGAGACGCCCAAACCGGGCGCGATTTGAGATTTGATCTTCGGTGATGCCAAGCCACGCGAGCCACTTGCTTTCGTCGGAATTCGTCCACAGGGAGGCATCGCGGGCCCACAGGCGTTTCACTTTGCCGCTTTGATTCGCCTTCCAATCGTCGATCGCCTCCTGAACTGGTAATTTCAAATCGGCCGGCAGCCGGTAGCTGAAGCGTTGCACGGCCGGGGACGCGGGAGTGCGCGCGGGCTTTTTTGCGCTTTTCTCGACGGCGGCGAGAAGCTTGTCGAATGCGTCGGCGAAGAGCTTGACCCCTTCGTCGGTGAGCTGGTCCGTAACGGCCGTCATGGAGATGCCTGCGCGAGATAGGTCTTGCATCACGCGGGCGGCTTCGTCCACCTTCTCTTCCAGACTCGCGCGCGGGACGCCATGGTCGCGGAACGCATCAACGGTTGACGGCGGCATGGTGTTCACCGTATCAGGGCCGATCAGATCCTCGACGTAAAGAACGTCGCTATACGCAGGATTTTTCGTGCTGGTACTGGCCCACAAGACGCGTTGCGTTTGCGCGCCGCGCGCGGCGAGAACCTTCCAGCGGTCGCTGGCGAACACCCTCTTGTAGATTTGATACGCGAGCTTCGCGTTAGCGACGGCGGTCTTGCCCTGGAGGCCGAGCGCAAGGCCGCGAATCTGGTCCGAATTCGCGCTTTTCGCGAGCGATGCGAGCTGGCTATCAACGAGCGTGTCGATGCGGCTAACGAAAAAGCTGGCAACGCTAGCCATGCGGCTGGGATCGCCGCCGCCCTTGACGAAATCCTCCAGGCCAGAGATATAGGCGACGGCGACGCGCTCGTAGACATCCTGAGCGAAGAGCAAAGTGACGTTGACGTTGATGCCTTCGCTGATGAGCTGGCGAAACGCGGGAATGCCTTCGCGCGTGCCCGGAACTTTGATCATGACGTTCGGACGGTCGACCAACTTCCACAGGCGGCGCGCTTCGGCGATGGTTTCGTCGGTTTTGTGAGCGAGATAGGGAGAGACCTCCAAGCTGACATAACCATCGCGGCGCTTCGATTCTTCATAGACGCCTTGAAAAGCGTCGGCGGCATCCTGCACGTCACGAATGGCGAGGTGCTCGTAAATGGCAGTCGCGTCCAGGTCGCCGCGCGCGGCGAGTTCGCCAAGCATTTGCGAGTAGTCGGTGCTGCCGGCGATGGCTTTTTCAAAGATCGAGGGATTGGAGGTCATGCCGCGCAAGCCGTCTTCGCGAATCATGCGCGCGAGTTCGCCGGTGTCGATCAGGCTACGGCGAATGTAATCGAGCCAGACAGATTGGCCGAAACTAAGCAGGGCCTGAAGCGGATTTTGCGTTTGCGTGCCTGACGAGGCGCTGCCAATTGGCTTCGCGGTGCTCATGACGTCCCCCTTGTTCGCGACAATTTCTTGGGACTCGAATTCCCTGCTCGATTGGATGCGCTGCGCTCTGTAAGAGAGGCAGAAACAAAGCAAATTGGCCGCGGCCGAATCAGCAGCAAGCGCGGCAGCAACAATCGCGCGGTTGGCTTCATTGACGGCGCGTTTGGACTGGACGCCAACAGAACGTCAGGGCGGCATTTTACCGCAGGGCGAATGGACCGGCGACAAAGAAGTTGGCGCCGTTAAATGCTGGCGACGGAGCCGCTGTCCGCGCGCTGAAGCGCGAGCCAGTACATTCATTCCAACCGGAGAGACAACTATCGCCGGGGCTCGCGGAACACAGGCGTCTTTACAAACTGCGCGGGGAATGACAAGCTGACGCCACAAAACTCATGGCCGCGGGAAACGACATGAAGCTATTTACGCCGCGCGAGGCGGCGCAAGTGCTGGGAATCAGCTATCCAACGCTGAAGCAGTGGATATACAAGGGCAAGATCCGCACGGTAAAGACGGCCGGCGGCCATCATCGCGTCCCTGAAAAGGAAGTGGATCAATTTCTTTATCGCGCGTCGGAACAGGGCGAGGTTCGCGAGCGGCGAACGAATTTCCGCCGCATCAGCGGAAGGAACCAACTGGTGGGGCGCGTGACTGACATCAAGGTCAGCGGGCTGATGGCGCAAGTGACGCTTTCGATTGGCGGACAGCGGATCACATCGATTATCACGGCAGACGCGGTACGCGAAATGCGGCTCAAAGTAGGCGATACGGCAGCGGCGCTCGTGAAGTCGACCGAGGTAATGATCGTTAGACCCTGATTTGCCCCGCATTCACATCGCGAACACATACACCGCAGGAGGCAGACGGCAATGAATTGGACACGCTTCGTATTGACCGTGCTGGTTACTGGTTTCGTTGCCTCGCTGACGGACTGGTTTTTCATGGGCGATCTGCTTTACAAGCGGTTCAATAAGCATCCAGAAATTTGGCGGCACAATGGAGGTACTCGCGGCGAATCTCACGCGATTGCCTGGTCGGCTCCGCTTCCCTTCTTGACGTGCGCGGTTTTCGCGGTGGTGTGCCAATCGCTTCACCTCCAGTCGTTCTCCTCCTCATTCGCTCTGGGCCTAGGCATATGGCTGATCGCGATACTGCCGTGGATGATCACGATGGCGCTTTTCGTCAAATTGCAGCCGGCGATTGCCGCTTCGTATTCGCTTGGTTGGCTGGTTAAATTGTCCGTAGCGGCGCTTGGAGTTGACCTGATTCTTCGGTAGGCGGATCG
This sequence comes from Candidatus Acidiferrales bacterium, assembly GCA_030044295.1. GTDB lineage: Bacteria > Acidobacteriota > Terriglobia > Acidiferrales > UBA7541 > Palsa-295. The sequence continues at coordinate 6,249 of JASHWB010000326.1, read as the reverse complement.
CTCTCGCGCACCACTCAAACCTCAGGAGTGCGGGCAGGGGGTTGTCCCGAGACGCCGTACTTTCGCAGAAGCCGGAACGGGCGAAGTGCGGCGTAGAGTGGCGCGAGCGGGCGCGGGAGTCGCATCGACTGCCAGTCGTCGGCGGCCGGAGCGGTGGCGAGTCGAATAGCATAACGAAGTCCGGCCAGCGTGCCCCGGACCATGCGGCTCCGATACGCAAAAGCGGCGCGCGCGCCGAGCGGCAATACTGTGCGACCCAGCAGCCTCCGCTCGATTTCTACCGCCATCGATCCAGCAGGCGCGTCCGCACGGACCCTCGAGCGAATTTCGTCCGGCAGTGAAATTTGAAACAGGCGATCGGCGAGTGCGAGCCCAAGATGCAAGATGCGGCACGCGCGAACAGCATCGGCGAATGCATACGCGCGATCCCAATCGAATTGCTCGCGCGAACCGATGAGTTGGGCCACGTCGGCCGCCCAGATGAGCCGCTGCCAAAAGTCTTTCGCGCCGTGAACGCAAAGGAACACCAGCGTGTCTTCAGGACCAAAGGTGCCAACGTCATGCCCGCTTAAGCGCACAGAAGAGAGATGTCCCGCGAGCTCATCGAGATTAGGCTTCGAAGGAAAGTGGCGGAGCGTGTGCTCCGTGTGGAGCTCGACCATCAAGCGACGACCGCGGTCGCGGTAATTGTATTCGCCGGGAATCAGAGATGATTGCCGGTCGGGAGAAAAAATGGGCGGAAACTCACGCGAATATCCTAGCTGGGTGAAGATTCTGTCCGCGGCGGCAATGTCCCGTTGGCGAACGACGACATCCAAATCGTCAAATTCGCGCAGCGCGACATCTCCGTAGGCCTGGACCGCAAGGACGGGTCCCTTATACGGTATGGCCTTAACTCCTGCTGTGGACAGCGCTTCGAGGATGCGAATCAGCTCGGCAGTTAGCACCAGGCTGCGAAGAGAGGCCGCATGGACGTGCTCTTTCAGCCGCGTTAGTTGTTCGGGGGGCCCTACGGCCGTGGTGATCGTGGAAAGATGCCGATGTAGCAGCGGCGCGACGCCGTGCTCAGCTGCGGCTGAAATCAGTGAATCCCAGTCGAGCGGCTGGACGAAAACGTCACGGATTCTCTCTGCTACGGAGGCTTCGATACGCGTTCGGGCGCAGCAAACGAGGAGCCGCTTTTCGGGGTAGACCAAATCGCTCGCGGGTGTCGCCATGTCGAGTCCAGAGAAACCGGCGAGAGAATATTACGCCAGTCGGCAGAAAATCGGAGGCAATCGAGCCCTTTCGGCTCGGCAGTCACCCTTACGCACGCCAAAAGAGTGCAGCGTCGCGAACTGACAGGCGCGCCTACGCCACCATTTTCGCTTCCCATGGACCTTGCATTGCGATCTTTTTGCCGATCCTGAGCAGGCCTGAACGAAAGCCATTCGGATCGATACCTGCAGAGGCGCACACGTGCTCGAAGTCGTTGTAGTCCTCGAAAAGGAACCGCTGCGCGGCCCGACGGTTTCGCAAAGTTCCGCTGCGCCAATCCTCCACGGCGATCATCAAGACGGCAATCCAAAGCCGCCGTTCGAACAAGCAATCTTCGGTCACGCTTCCGCTGATTCGCGTTGCCGCATTCTCTAGCATCTCCGTCCCCCCTAGCCGCATATCACTCAAATTCTTCTTGCGCAACCTGCAACAACTGGAATGCACGCCGGAGGCCAAGGATAGACGAGCAGCAGCGCGGAAAGGCAGCAGCTTGCAGTGCAGCTAAAGGACTTGCTGCTATCGGCCCGTCGAGTCCGATACTTCCAGTCTGAAACGTCCAACGAATGAATGGTTCGTGCGCGAGCAGTTGTTTCAACTGGGACCAACGGAACGTGCAGAGTTAGTTGTTCCGACGGGCTACTGCTCGACGATCTCTGCGGAAAGAATTTCGCGGAGTTTGGACGCGAGGGAGGCCATGTTGAAGGGTTTCTGCAACAGCACAGCGTCGCTTTCAAGGATCCCGTGGTGAACGATCGACTGGTCGGTATAGCCGGACATATAGAGAATCTTTATCCCGGGACGCAGGCGGGAGATTCGTTCGGCAAGTTCCCGACCACTGATACCGGGCATCACCACGTCGGTCATCAAAAGATGGATGGGGCCGGAGTGCATACCGGAGAGTTCGAGGGCGGTCTGGCCGTCCTCGGCTTCGAGCACGGTGTAACCGCTCATCTCTAAATACTGGCGCGCGAGTTCGCGGACGCCCTTCTCGTCCTCGACCAGCAGAATGACCTCGGAGCCGCGCGGCAGGGCGAAGGAGCCGGGGTGGCGATCCAAAACCTCACCGGGAACTTCGTCTTCGATTTTCGGAAGGTAAATCTTAAATGTAGTTCCGCGATCCGGCTCACTGTATACCCAGATGTATCCGCCGCTCTGTTTCACGATGCCGTACACGGTGGCGAGCCCGAGGCCTGTTCCCTTCCCTTTCTCTTTTGTGGTGTAGAAAGGTTCGAAGATGTGAGCCTGAATCGCGGCGTCCATGCCGCAGCCGCTGTCGGTGACGGCCAGCATCACGTACTTTCCGGGGTTAAGGACGAGCGGCGGCTGTGCGCTGGATCGATCGAGCTCGACGTTGGCCGTTTCGATGGTCAACCGGCCGCCGCGTGGCATGGCGTCACGCGCGTTCACCGCCAGGTTCATGACCACTTGTTCGATCTGGCTGCGATCTGCCTTCACGAGCCAAAGATCCGCTTGCGTGGAGGTCCGCAGCTCGACGTCTTCGCCGATCAAGCGACGGAGGATCTTTTCCATGTCGCCCACGACGCTGTGGATGTTCAGCACTTTCGGCGCGAGCATCTGTTTACGGCTGAAGGCCAGCAACTGCTGGGTAAGGGATGTCGCGCGGCGGGCGGCCACCTGGATCTGCTCAGCGTTGCGGTGGAGAGAATCGCCAGCGGGCAAGCGCTCCATCATCAGGTCGGCGTAGCCCTGGATGACCATGAGCAGGTTATTAAAGTCGTGGGCGATGCCACCGGCCAGACGTCCGACCGCTTCCATTTTCTGGGCTTGGCGAAACTGCTCTTCGAGCCGCTTGCGATCGGTAACGTCGAGCGCCATGCAGATCGCGCCGCAGACGTCGCCTTCGGTGTCGCGAAGCGGCTCGACGTGGCATGCATACGAACCGTCTTTCCAATCTAGTTGAAACGTCACCGGGTCGCCGGCGACAGCTCGGCGATGCGCCGCGATGGGAAGGAAAGTCGAATCGTTCGTCTCAAAGTATTCGGATAACAAAGTGCCAACGATCTGGTCGCGTTTGAGGCCCAGCCGCGCGAGCCCCGCGCCCAGCGCCGACGTAAACCGCAGGTCGGTATCAATTGTCCAGACGACCGCCGGAAGCTGCTCCATCAAGACGCGCAGCCGCGCTTCGCTCTCTCGCAGACGGCCCTCCGCACGCTTTCTCTCGATCGCGAAGCCGATTTGGCCACCCACAGAGGCTAGGAATTCCTTATCGTTTTCGGTATAGCCGTTCTCGCGATCGTAGCTCTGGACGACGAGTACACCGATCGTCTCCGTCAGAGTTCGCAGTGGGACGCCCAGCCAAGAGCGGGAAGCGGTGCCCTGAAGATCGACCTCACCCTGGGCTACCAACTCCTGCATTCTACGTGGTGGAATCAGCTGAGCTTTGCCGCTACGAAAGACGTAGGCGGCACAACCACGCCCAAGTCCTTGCGGCTCCGGCTGGGGATCAAATTTGTCGCGGAAGAGAGGGAAGGTGAACGTTCCTGAGGCGTCGCGCAATGCTACGAAACAATTTTCTGCGTCGAGCGCTTTGCTGATGGCGCCGTGTACCACGCCGAGCAACTCATCGAGGTTTTCCGTGGCGCCGATCGCATGGATGATTTCGGTGCTGACCTGGCGGCGGAGCTCCGCTATCTTGCGCTCGGTGATATCCTCGGCAGTCCCGTCATGGCTGACTATCTTGCCGCTCGCGTCGCGCAGGGCGCGGACGTTCATCGATATCCAGATGATGCTGCCATCCTTGCGCGGCATCTGGCACTCGAAACCGTTTAACTCTCCCTTTTCTTCCAATTGGCGCTTCACCTCGCCGCGAATCGAAGGGTCCACATAAAGCTGCTGCCCGATATCGTAAATTCCCGCGATCATTTCCGCAGGCGAATCGTAACCTGCGATACGTGCCATGGCTGGATTGACAGTCAAGAATTTCCCGGCCGGTGTGGATTCGAAAAAGCCCTCTATGGCGTTCTCGAAAATCCTCCGGTAGCGTTGCTCGGCAAGCTGTTGGGCGCTGGCGGCACGGCTTCGTTCGGTTATGTCCTCGTATATGCCGAAGCAGCCTTGCGCTTCGCCATTGACTACGAGAGGCACTCCCGTGATGCGGACGTCGATAAACGAACCGTCGCGGCGCCGGCGCTTCGCCGAAAGGCAGATGCCTCCGTCCCGCGCGATGCTATTGACCAGCGCCACGGTTTCGCCTTCGTGACCAGGGAGAGCTACTAGTGATTCGAGGGTGCGGCCGCGAATCTCGCCAAGCTTGTAGCCGAAGAGGCGCTCGAACGCCGGATTGCACATCTGCACCCGTCGGTGCATGTCGATAGCAACGACCGCCGACGGGTTATTTTCCGTGAGTGCGTGCAAAAAAGCAGTGTGCTCGGCCATTTGGCGCTCGGCCGAGCGGCGCACGGTCACGTCCTGGACTACGGCTAAGACAGCTCGTTTGCCTGCGAACGCAATTTCCTGCGCGGTCACTTCTGCGTCAAATAGCTCGCCGTTCTTGCGCCGGTGCCTCCAGCAGCCCTTCACCTGCGGCGATTTCCTGGGACTGCGGGCTACCTGCATTAAGCGCTGGATATCCTCCGCCGGCCGGATGTCGATGATGCTCATACCAAGGAACTCGTCGCGAGAATAGCCATAAGCCGTTAGGGCTGCGGCATTTGCCTCCAGGAAGACAAACGTGTCACGGTCGAACACGAACATTGGGAGGGGATTATCAGAAAACAGCAGTTCGAAGTTCGCGTCCGAAATGGAAGAAATAGCCGCACGCGGCCCGGCATCAGGCAGCGGTTCCGTGCGCGCGGCCTTGCGGCTCACAATTTCAGTATCGCGAGAGGCGGGCTTCTTGCGGCCGCCCGCACTGAATCGTGTCGGCATCAGTCCAAGGTCAAAGAGGATAAGAACTTAGGGCGGGAAAGGATCTCGCCCCGCACAACCGTTTTACCGGCATGGCAGAGGGCGCACAATGGTACGTCCGTACCAGTTTTGGGGCCGTTTGCGCAAATACGACTGCACGGGAAGGCTTGCGCCGCAGACGTGGTTCGGTAAGATAGAAATGGGAAGCGTTAGCAAAGCTTTCCATGGAAAATGGACAGGATGGAAAAGGCGGTGGACGACGTAACTGTAACCCGCAATCTCTTCGACGCCGAATTAGACGCAGTCGCGCAGGCAAACCACGGCGATCCATTTCATATCCTTGGCCCTCATTGGATTGAACGCGGAGGAATACTCCTTCTGGTCATCCGCACCTTCCACCGGGAAGCCGTTCGAGCCGAGATCGTTTGGAAATCAAGCGGAGCAGCTTACCCAACGGATCGAATCCACGACGACGGCGTTTTTGAGGCGATTCTCTCGCCGGAAGCGACAGGCTTACGAAAGGACGAGCCGATACCACCGGATTCGTACCGATGGCGTTTTCACTTTCCGGATGGAGGCGAAACTGGATGTCTCGACCCCTACGCGTTTCCTCCGGTCCTCACCGACTACGATTTGTATCTATCCGGTGAAGGCACTGACCTGCAGAAGTACGAAAAATTGGGCGCGCATTTGCGCGAACTGGCCGGAGTGCGGGGCGTGCACTTCGCCGTGTGGGCGCCGAACGCTTCACGCGCCAGTGTGATCGGCAATTTCAATTCGTGGGATGGCAGCGCGCATCCGATGCGCAGCCGCGGCGAAAGCGGTATTTGGGAAATTTTTGTACCTGAACTTCAGGAAGGCACGCTTTACAAATTCGAGATTCTCTCGCGGTTTGGACACCACCTGGCGCAGAAAGCTGATCCATATGGCTTCGCCGCGGAGACGCGCCCGAAGAGCGCTTCCGTCGTTTGGGATTTGCACAAATACAACTGGAACGATTCCGCATGGCTTTCGGCGCGGGCCGCGCGGGATTGGCTGCACGCGCCCTTCACCGTCTATGAAGTACACGCAGGCTCGTGGCGACGGAAGAGCGACGAAGGTCATCGTTGGCTTACCTATCGCGAG
>JASHWB010000325.1 GCA_030044295.1 Candidatus Acidiferrales bacterium | reverse complement strand
AGATCTGCTGCCGAAAATGGACGAAGGCAGTTTCATCATCGACTACGTCACACCCCCCGGCAGTTCGCTGCAAGAAACCGATCACATGATTCGCGGAATTCTGCAAATCGTTGATTCGGTACCCGAGGTGGCCAGCACGTCGCGCCGCACCGGCCTGCAGCTCGGTCTCGCTGCCGTTACGGAGGCAAACACTGGCGATATTTCCGTCAATCTGAAGACCGATCGCAGCCGCGACGTCTGGCAGATCGAAGATGAGATTCGCGCCAAGGTGGCTGCCGCCGAACCGGCTGTAGACGTCGAATTCACGCAGAAGCTCGAGGATATGATTGGCGACCTTACCAGTGCGCCGCAGCCGGTCGACATCATGATGTTCAATCCCGACGCGCAATTGCTCGACGAATGGGCGCCGCACGTTGCCGACGCCATCGGGAACATCACTGTCGGCGGGGATCATCCTGTGGTCGATATCGACAACGGCATCGATTCGACTACCAGCGGCCCCGCGATTTCCTATCGCGTCGAAATGGCCAAGGCGGCGAATGCCGGTTTCACCGCGCAGGACCTGGCCAATCAAGCCACGGCGATGCTCGATGGCATCGTTGCCCAGCAGCCAATGGTGGTGAACGACCGCCCGTATAACGTACGAATTCGCTATCCGGCGGACGTTCGCTCGTCGCTCTCCGCCATGAATAACGCAGTCATCGTCAGCCCCACCGGCCAAACCGCTAACCTTGGCTCCGTCGCGACCATGACCGAGATACCCGGACAAACCGAAATTCTGCAGGATAATCAGCAGCGCTACGTGGCCGTCAGCGCGCGGCTCGAAGGACTCGACATGGGCCACGCGATCCAGGACGTGCAGGCGACGCTCGCCAGGCTCAACATGCCGAAGTCGATTCGCATCGAATACGGCGGTCTCTACAAGACCCAGCAGCAATCGTTCCGCGATTTGACGTTGGTCTTGGCGCTCGCCGTAATCTTCGTCTTCCTGGTGCTGCTCTTTGAATTCCGGAATTTTTCCGCGCCGGTGTCGATCCTGGTTTCCGCGCTGCTATCGACGGCGGGAGTTTTCGTCGCGCTGCTTGTCACCGGCATCACGTTCAATCTGTCGTCCTTCATGGGACTGATCATGGTGATTGGCGTCGTGGCCAAGAATGGCATCCTGCTGCTCGACGCCGACGAAAAATTCCGCGGCGCGGGCTTTTCGAGCGCAGAAGCGATCTTTCAGGCGGGCCGACGCCGTCTGCGGCCAATTGTTATGACGGCGATCGCGGCCGTGCTCGGTATGTTGCCGCTGGCGTTGGGTATCGGTTCCGGTTCTCAAATGCTCCAGCCGCTGGCCATTTCCGTGATCGGCGGATTGCTGATCGCCATGGTGCTATCGCTGTTCGTGACTCCGACGATCTACTACTACATGACCCGCTGATGAAGTTGCGGGTCTCGCGCCATCGCAAGATTTCCGGTAAACGCGATGCGATTTCCGGCGACCACGCATCTATAATGGAAGTATGGCTGACGCGAAAAAGTCCCGTCCGCTGAATGCGCTGAGCGCATTCGCCAGCGCTGGGTTTCGTCGCGCGTATTCGCAAGTCCGCGTGGACGAACGCAAATATCTGAAGCAGATCCGGCGTGCGTACAATCTGCCCATTGAGTCTTGGCCGGAGATGCTACAGCTTGACCCCCAGGTAGTTGCTCCGATCGCGCAAAGCACCGTTGCAAGCTCCTCGAAAATCGCGGCGCTGGAAGGCGCTGGACTCGGCATCGGCTCGTTCCTGACCGCTGTGCCCGACATGGGAATCCTGGCCACGATCACGCTGCGCATGTTGCAGAAGCTCAGCTTGCTCCATGGATTCGAATATGCAAGCGAAGCGGACAACGTCCAGCTCTGGATTGCCGCTGCCACGGCCGCGGGCGTCGATCTTGGCCGCGATTTCCTCGGTAAGCAGGCGATGGAACAGGTCGTCCCGCGCATCGTCGATCGCATTGGGGTAAAGGTAGGCGAAGAAGTAGCCGAGAAATGGGTAGGCCGTATGGTTCCCATAGTCGGCATGGGAGCCGGCGCAGCCATCAACTATTATTTTGTTCGTTCCTGGGGACGCCGCGCCCGCGCCCACTTCGCCCAACGGCATCGCGCCATTCGCCAGCGCCTGGAAACGCCTTCCGCCCCGCCGCCCTCAAGCGCCATCGCCCTCTACAGCGCTCAACCCTGACCAGCGAGCATCAGAGGCGCTTGTTTAGCGCCGCGCTTCGGCACGCCCGCTTCGAAATGGTTCCGGCCCTTTTGACGGCGACCTTCGGCAATCCGTTTGTGAGTTCCGTCGCGACGGAAGGTTATCTCTGGCGTTCCAGCGCTACGCGATCCCATTTGCCAAGATTCGCGCCCGCCTCATAGGTGCTCCGTACGAATTCCAGCAACGCTTCGCGCGGTTTCGGCGCCGTTCGCACCGCCTCATACGGCAGCAGGAACTCTCCGAGTTGCACGTGGTAAAAAGCTTTTGCGGGACGCGTTGGTGCTTCGCGAAATCCAACTGGCTCTGGCGCGGCGTATGCGTAAAACATCGGCTCGGTGATGTCTCCGCCGCCCGGCCACCAGCCCGCGCTGATCACCTCGTGTGAATACGCTTCCCGCGTTATACGGTCCGCGCCGGGCCGTTGCGGCGCGCGCCGGCCTGAAAAGCGCGTCGTCGCCAGATCGAAGCTGCCCCAGAAAAAGTGAACCGGGCTAGCTTTGCCAATGAACTCGCCGCGAAATTCCTTGAGAACCGTGTCGGCGCTCGTCAGCACTCGCCAGAAGCGATTTGCATAAACGGGGTCGTAAGACGCGTGCATCACATCCTTGTCAAACCGGATCGGATTTGGAACTTCCACCGGCGTCGGCCAAATCTTGACGGAAATCTGGAGCGTTTCGAGCAAATCCAGAAACTTCTTGTAGAACTCAGCGACGCTTTGCGGCTCAAGCGGTATCGTCCGCGTTCCGCTCCAACTCGTCCCGATCCTCAGTTGGTGGACAAGGAAATCGAACTCGATTTCGAAATTGCCGTCGCGAGCGGGAATTGCCGAAGTCGTCAGTCCACGTGCGCTGACGTACAGCGGCACCTGCCACCAATGGTTCATATACGGTGCGAGCGCCAGGCGCACTTTTCCGACGATCTGCGTCCACATATGTAGCGTGTCACGCGTCGGCTGCCAGTCTGCCAGCGGCAACGGTGGCCAGGCGTCCTCGGGCGTCATCCGAGGACCGCGTTATCGACGTAGCACCACTTCCAGTCCTCGCCCGGCTCGATCGATTGAATGATCGGGTGCTTCGTAGCGTGAAAATGTTTGGTGGCGTGTTTGTTCTTGGAGCTGTCGCAGCAGCCCACGTGGCCGCACGTCAGGCACATCCGCAAATGCACCCACGTGTCGCCGGTTTTTAGGCATTCCTCGCAACCCTTGGTGTTCGGTTTCACTTTTCGAATGCTGCTCAGGTGTTCGCAAGCGGAAGCCATGATTCGATCTCCTTGGCAGGTATGGTAAAACAATTCGTCGCCTGTCGCTGAATACTCTGTCCCTTAAGGCTCTGTGGCTCTGCTGAAACCAATCCCGCCCCTTACGCCGGCATGTCGGATCCGCCGCCTGCGCCGCTCGGAACTGCCTCTCGACGCGACGGAGCTGGCGCGTTTCTTGATCGGCAAAACGCTGGTGCGTGCGCTGCCAAACGCACAACTCAGCGGGCGCATCGTCGAGACCGAGTCCTATCCCGTTGGTGACCCGGCAGGCCACGCCTTTCGCGGACTGACTCCTGCGAATCGCTCGCTGTTTCTGCGCCGAGGCCACGCCTACGTTCATTTCACGTATGGTTCCTGTTGGCTGATGAACGTCAGCGGCGAAGCGCCCGGAATCGGCGCCGGTGTTCTGATCCGTGCTCTGGAGCCACTCGAAGGCGCCGAGTGGATGATGCAGCACCGCTGCGTTGCGCGTTTGGAGGATATTGCTCGCGGCCCCGGTCGCCTCGCGCAGGCCATGGACATCGACAAGCGCTTCGATGGCATTGACCTCTGTGCGCCAGAGAGTCCGCTCTGGCTCGGCGCGGCGGTGAAGCCGTTAGGTCGCATTGGAGTCAGTGCGCGCATCGGCATCTCGCGCGCTGTCAGTCGCAAGCTGCGCTTTTACGAGCGTGGCAGTCGGTTCGTCAGTGGCTCGCTCCGCCTCCGCCGCTGAACGTCACCGTTAGATAACGTCGACTGACAGTTTCGCCGAAGGGCAGTCGACGCGCCTTTTCGCGCACAATCTGTTGCCATTTTGACCACGCCCTCGCCACATCGAAATTGACCCTCCCGCTGATTAGGCACAAAGTGAAATCAAGGGGAGGGAACTTCATGCGGGGTAGCTTCGTTCGTGCGGTCGTAGCCATCAGTGCGTTTGCTTTCGTCGGTGGATCGGCATGGGCGGGGCGCGGCAAGGCGCTCGGTTCCGTGGCTCAAGCCAATAACTCGCTCATCGACAATCAAACCGCCCTGGCCGGAGCCGACGTCTACGCATGCGACGTTCTTGACACCGACAATTACGGTGCTCTGCGCGTCCAGTTCCATGGGTCGCAAATCGTCCTTGGCACGTCCAGTGAATCGGTCCTCGACGGATCGCCCGATTCCGTCCACGTCATCATCGTCAACGGCAGCACCAGCTTTTCCTCACCCTCCTCGACGGCCCTGGTCATTGACACTCCTGCTGGCGAACTTCGCGAAGCCTCCGGCGGCGCGTACACCGGCACTGTCACCATTACTGGACCGAAGGAATTGATCGTGTCCGCGGTCCGCGGCGATATCACGCTGACGGCTGGCGGCGTCCTGCACACCGTTCCAGCTGGCAAAGCCGCGCGCATTACGTTTGATCATGCCGCTTATGTCGGCTGCCGCAAGCCGGGCTATGCCCAAAGCAACACGGATTGGCGCAAAATCGGATTTTATTTAATTGGCGCTGCTGCCGCCGGCGGCGCTATATACGAAGGCGTGCACGAACTCGACGAAAGCGAAACGAAGCCCGACGAGTTCTGATTCGCGCGCTTTTCTGCCGTGCTCGTCCCTGCAACTGAATCGAAGCTTAATCTCCCGCCTAAAACCGTCGTACAATTCTAAATGCGCGTGGGATCTCTGTGTGCCGCGCCGTCTCGCCCGCTGGCGCTCTCTTGTATGTCGTGGGAGTTCTTTCGGGCCATACTGCTCGCGACGCGCGCGGAAGTAATTTTGCGAAAGGACGGCTACGATGACTTCACGCCTGGCAGCCTTGGCGCTCGCAACGCTGCTCGTTGCGGTCTGCGGATGCGGCAATCGCAGCCGGGCTGCTTCTTCTGCGAATGACGGCGCAAGTGCAATATCGTCGCCGGGCGGAATGGCCTCCGATTCTTCCTCCGCGCCGCAACCTGGCGCTTCGGCGCAGCCTTCTGCCTCCGATCGAGATGCGATTCGCGCGGCCATAGAAAACCATCTCCGGGCGAATCGCAGCCTGAATCTTGACGCCATGAATATGGTCGTCGACTCCATTGCCATCCACGGCGACCAGGCCCAAGCGCACGCGGCGTTCCACATCAAAAATGGCGGAGCCACCGGCATGACCATGGTGTATCTCTTGCAGCGCAGCGCAAACGGATGGGTCGTTACGAACGGTCAGCCTGCGGACGGTAACACGCAGCTCCCACCATCAACGAACTCGCGGCCAGGCGTGAACAGTACTCAGTCGGTGCCCGCGATGCCCGATGTGGACGCCTTCTTCAAAGACCACCCCACCCAGAAATCGAACTAGCTTTTGTGAGAGAAACTTCGTTGTGGTCGCGCCCAGCGGCTATCGCAGAGCCGTGGTGCACTGGCTGAATGCGCGCTCGGCCAGCACTTCCATGATTGCCGCCCGCACGGAATCGCGCGCTTGCGCCTGTTGGATCGCCTGTCGGATGCGCACAGCTGAGCTATCCACCCCGCCGCCCAGCGACCGATTCATATCGCCGACGTACTGCGCCCACTGGGCGCGCTGATCTTGAGAAGCTTGGTCCCTGCCTCGTGGAAAAGCCTTCCTTGCCTGGTCCTGAAACACGCAGTAGCTATGCAGCCTCTGCATCCCGTCCGCGTACGCCGCGCCCCATTCTTTGTCGCCTGCTAAATCCATTCGCGCTGCCGCAAACTGCGCCCCCCACTCGCTGTCCGGGGCGTGGTCCATGCCTGCAGCTGCGCGTGCTTCTGCCTCGCATCCTGCATCGCAAAAGGCCGGATTCACCACCGGCTGATCGGTGAACTCCGTCGGTATAAAAACTTCCGCGGAGTTGAATCGCATCTCCCGCATGTCGTCCGTTGTGATGACTGGGTGTTGCTGCAGGATAGCGTGCAGATTCGGATTAGCGGCTTGGCTCTCAGTCGCAGTCGCCTGCTCGGCGCCATCCGGCGTGTTCGGCCCGGTCTGTGCAGCCGTCGCTGAGTCGATTGCCTTTTGCGGGCTGGGTTGCAGCGCACCTTGCGGCCCTGACAGTGCTCGCTGAGTGCTCACCTCAGGGGTCTGCTGGACCGCAACTCCGCCGTTTCCAGGCGCTTGCGCGAGCGCCGCTCCCGCCGCCGCACAGAAAACCGCCGTCAAAGCGTACATACGTAGGCGCATGGCTGGGCTCCTCACATAAAATCCTCGTAGTACGGCATGCCCCGAGCAATAGTACGTTTTCTATCGGTAAACTCGATTGAAACAGCGTGACTTACGCGTCGAGGAAGCCCTCGGAACGGCTGCCGCGGCTCTGGAGTCGCGGTTCTAAGGGCGTCTGCCCGCGCGGCTGGGTGTGAACGTTCCGCCTGGCGCGATGGAAGGAAATCCGCCTAATCCGCCGCTAGAAGATTAGCGCTGTGGGAATGGTGCCGAGGGGGAGAATTGAACTCCCTACGCCGGCCTTTTCAGGGCCGCGCTCTACCAATGAGCTACCTCGGCACAGGGATGAACTAGAGTTTACGGGAAACCTGCCGGAGTGAAAAGCGCAAACCGCATCGCGCAGTGACCGGTTTGAATTCTCTTGGCGTTACTTCGTCGATTCGTCGAACTCCCGCATCCAGTCCTTCTTTTTCAGCACTTCGCGCGGCTTCGAACCATCCGGCGGGCCGACGATTCCATCTTTCTCCATCATGTCGATCAAGCGCGCGGCGCGGCCGTAACCCACCCGCAGTCGCCGTTGCAGCGTGGACGTTGACGCGCGTCCCATCTCGCACACCACCCGCACCGCGTCCTGATACAGCTCGTCGTCCACTTCATCCTCGCCCTCGGCGCCTTCGCCGCCCGAGCCGCTCATGGCGTTCTCGTCGCGCGGTGGTTTCAGGAGCTCTTCGTTGTAGATCGCCTTGGCCTGCTCGCGCCAGAATTCGCAGACGTCCGCCACTTCTTTCTCGCCCACGTATGGTCCATGCAGACGGTGCAGCCTCGACGATCCCGCCGGCAGATACAGCATGTCACCCTTCCCGAGCAGTGACTCCGAGCCGTTGCTATCGAGAATCGTCCGCGAATCCACCTTGCTGGCCACGCGGAACGAAATCCTCGCCGGAAAATTCGCCTTGATCAGTCCGGTGATCACGTCCACCGACGGCCTTTGCGTCGCCAATATCAAATGGATGCCCACCGCGCGCGCCATTTGCGCCAGCCGTGTGATCGATTCCTCCACGCCGTTCGTGTCTACCATCATCAGGTCGGCCAATTCGTCGATCACGATCACGATGTAGGGCAGCGGGTGATGCTCCTCGCCTTCTGACGCGTTCTCGAAGAGCGAAAGCGACTGCCCCTTCTCGAACGTGTGGTTGTACTGCTCGATGTTGCGCACACCGCGCTGCGCCAGCACCTTCAGTCGCCGCTCCATTTCGCGCGTTGCGTTGCGCAGCACATTCGCCGCGACCTTCGGATCGGTCACCACCGGCGTGAACAGGTGCGGAATATCCGCGTAGAGGCCCAACTCAAGCCGCTTCGGGTCGACTAGCACCAGTTTTAGATCGTCCGGAGTGGATTTGAACAGTAGCCCCATCAGAAGGGAATTGATGAATACGCTTTTGCCCGTTCCCGTCGCTCCGGCAATAAGCAAATGCGGCATCTGGTTCAAATCCGCGGAGCGAATCCGCCCGATCAAATCCTTGCCCAGAGGAATCGATAGCTTCGAGGGCGAATGCGAAAACTCCGGCGACTCAATTACGTCGCGTAGCGCAATCGTCTCCCGCCGCGCGTTCGGCACTTCAATTCCCACCGTCGATTTACCGGGAATACGCTCGATCAAAATCGACTCCGCGCGCAGCGCAAGGCAAAGATCCTCGGCCAGGCTCGTGATACGCGTGTATTTGATTCCGGCCTCTGGCTTGAACTCAAACGTCGTCACCACCGGGCCAGGATTGATCTGCGTAATGTGCCCGCCGACGTCGAATTCTGAGCACTTCTGTTCGATCGCGCGGGCGCAGTCCTTCAGCTCGCTCTCGTCCATTTTTTCGCTGCGCTCGGCAGCGTGCAGCAGCGTCGTGGGAGGCAGCTTGAAATTGGTCTTTCCGCGAGCGATCTTTGGATCGGCCGCGGCGGACTTTCTCGGTGGAGGCGGCCCATCGTCGTCGTCCCGGAACTTGATGATCGACGGCACTCGCGCGGAAGACGCGGGCCGCTCTTCATTCTTCTCTTCGGCATCCTCTTCTTCCGCCTCGTCCGCTTCCTTGGTTGCCACTCTCTGCTGCGCCACCGGCGGACGTCCCGCGATCTTGATCTCTTCCACTTTCTTGCGCAGCGCCGCGGCTTCGCGCTCTTCGCGCCATTCCCTTACGCGCGCGATCCATCTGCTCGCGAAGCCATTTTCTGTGAGAGGCTGCTTCGCCCATGCCGCCGCCGCGGTCAACGAAAACGCCGTCGTCAAATACAGCGCCGCCAGCAGCGTTGCCGCCGAAACCAGGTTCGCGCCAATCGGATTGAATGCCGCGCGTAGCCCGCCCGCCAGCACCGTCCCCAGCAGCCCCCCGGCCGGAATCGCTCCGCGCACCGCAGGCGCATGAATCAGGCTCAGCTCTGCCGCCAGAAAAACGAACAGCATCGCCGACCCGATCAGCTTCGAAATCGGGCTCGTGATCAGATGGCTGCGAAACCATCGCATCGCCACGACGAAAATTCCCACGGGAACCAAAAATGCCGCGTAACCGGCAAATTGAAACAGCAAATCGGAAATGTGCGCGCCAACTGGCCCGATCCAGTTCCGCACTGTCCCGGCGGCGAGCGCCGGGGCCGACACGTCAAAGGACGGATCGAGCGGGGAATACGACAGTAGGCTCAGGGCCAGCAAAATCGCCAAGCTCAGCCCCACGAACCCGATCATCTCGTTCAATCGCTTGTTTTCAGTGGGCGTCATTACGCGCACAAACATCTCCCTGTAGTGTCGCGCGATCCATGCTGTGACCCGGCAACGGTCGCCGGTCGAAAGTAAAGCAGGGGAAGGCCTCCGCGTTTGGTCGGCCCGGTAAGGGCCGCTAGTGAAAGACCCCGGTCAAGGGCGTTATAAAACGTCGGCGCGGCTGGTGCCGCGCTATTGTGGCACGCGCGGGCGCTGTCGCGCGTTTCTCCACCGGAGGAACGCCCCCACTATAGCAAAGCGCCCGCTCCGCCGCGCAACAACATTTCTACTTGGTTACTCCAACTTGCCAACTCACTTCGCCCGGCCTTCGACTCCTCGCCGTGCCCGCCCGGGCGAGCCTTTAGGCTGGCTATCATAACGGCGCAATGATAGGCTTGCGCATCTT
>JASHWB010000324.1 GCA_030044295.1 Candidatus Acidiferrales bacterium | reverse complement strand
TTGGGGCACGACGATTAAATTGGGGAGTTGTGCGGCAAGGGAAGAAAGCCCTTTGTCGTCGTTTGAAAGCGTAACCACGGGGGTGCCAGCGGCGGCGCTGGCGGCGCGCAGCACGGCCGACCGGTCGCGGTCGCGCACCGGGCCGACGATCATAAGGTCGCACTCCGGAACGCCGGCCGGCCGCCAGATGTCGCTGGTCGCGACGGTAATCTCAGGGGCGCGCCGTTCGGTCTGCCATCGCCCGGCGAGGGTGCGTGCGAACTCTGGGTCGTCCGAAATGATTACGACGCTCGAATCGTTCAAGACCGCACCTGACCATACCCTTCTATGATTGAAGTTTTTCGGCCTCTTCGATGAATGAAAGCAACCGCTTGGCGCTTATGCCGAGGTTTACCGCGGCTTCGGTATTCTTGGATTTCTTTGCATCTTCCACGCGGCCCTGAAAATAGGAAACCTCGTCGCGCGCGAGCGCCAGCGCGGCATTCAACGCGTCGTCATTGCCGGAGCGCTTTTTCTGATCGGTTGCCACTGCGAGCATGGCGCGCGCGGTAACGGCGCGGCGCAGATCCTCAGCTTCCTGGCCACCTTCGGCCACGAACGCGGAAACTTCCCACGAAGAAAGCAGCACTTTCGTATCCTGCAAGACGACCGTGGACATGGAGCGACCTCGCGAGGGTGGAACGGCGATGAGCTGTTCCCAAATCGCTTCCATGCATTTTTCCGCATCGGCTACATTGCTGGATGCGACTGGCGCGTCGCTTGCCGGTCTTGTCGGAGTTTGCGCCGCGGCCTTCGATGGCGCTTTCGAGCCTTTCGAGACGGTCTCAGCCGGCTGTTTCGGTTGCGCCGAGACATTTGCCGCGGGATTGGAACCCTTTGCTTTGGGTTGCGCGGAAACCGTTGCCATCGTAGGAGCGGCGGATTGTTGAGCTTTCGATACCGGCCCTGCTGCGGCCGGTTCGTGGGGTTGCGGCTTCGTCCCTAGCGCCTCCTCAAGATCGGCGCGGACGGCCAGAAGCTGCTCGAAGGCGCGCGTAACAGAGCTTTGCGTGTAGTCTTTCTGAAATGGCTGGCGCCAGTTCTCGCAAAAGTGACGTAGCTCGATCGTAGTTTCCGCAGCGGAAAAGCCGGCGCGGCGGCAATCCACCGCTTTGACGCCTTTCGCTTCCAGTGCTTCAATCGCGTCGTGCACGGCTTTCAAATCAGCGTGCAGCATTCGAATAAATGCGCGACGCACGAGAAAATTGAAGCGGCAGAACGCGACGAGCGCCGCCGGATCGTAGAACATCGGCCCAGCCGAGTCCTTCAAGAGACGCCCCTGCTCGAGCAGGCCGTCTTCCATCAGTTCGCGCAAACTGTGACAGTTCCGCGCCCGTTCGAGGATTTTTTCGAGGGGCTCGCACCAGTCGAGGGGAGTTGCATCGGCCTCTGAAAGCACGGGCTGCAACACGCGCGCGACATCCGCCAGCGTGACCTCTTTGTGAAGCATGTCCTCGGTCGTCCGCATGGCGAAATACTGCACGAGAAGCAGATCGATCTTGTCGCGGTCGGCGCTCGTCTTATGCGGTCTGCGCAGATGGCGGCGAACGAGCGAGCGTAAACTCTCTTCACTGGCATTGAGAATGGACGGAGGAATTTGACGCAACTGGTATGCAAGAACCTTTTCGTCGACTGCTTCCGTCCACCTCAGGTGCCTTTCAAAAATCGCGCGCGTCGGCCGCGCAGGAGGCAATTCGCCGTCCCGATACGGCAGAGGGGCAAGATCAAACTGCGTTGCCAGAGCGGAGTAGATCGGATACGTTAGCCGCGCTTCCTCCCAGTGCGATGCGAGCTGTTCAGGGCTCTGGGTGTCGGCCGCCTGCGTTTTGGAGGGTGCCGCGGTCTTCGTGGATGCGTTTGTCGTTTTCGAGGTCATGGTTTGATGATCCAGTTCTCCACGTTGTTCACGAACCGCGCTGCCACAGCCTTGCTGCCGTTGTGATACCGGACGGCCACGACCATGGCTTGCGCGTCGAGCGAGCCATCCGAATTTACGACTCGCAGGCGATCTTCAAACTCGAGAGGCAAATTTGAGGCGAAGAGCACTTCCCGAGCGGTTCCAAACTCGATCACCGTGCGCTCATGCAGCCGCGAACTCCCGCCTGGCAACTGTTCGATCTTCACCGGGATTCGCACCGGCAATGCGTTGGGAAAGAGACGCGAGAGGCGTTCGACGCAAGTCTCTGTGGTCCGCGCCGATACTAAATTTGTTTGGCTACTTAACACAGGGCTTCCCTTTTCGTGCGACTTCGGGGTCCGCGTCTTAAGAATTCACCGGAGGGCAGATTACGGACACCCGGAACTCTCGACCCAGGGGGGAGGCTTGCACGAGTGACGCCAAAAACGGGGCGAGGCGAGTGCGTGTAAACCGAGGTTTTATAGGGGGTTAGGGAGCCGCAGGATTGACTGGCGAAGACGGCGCGTCTCAGCCTGATACGAAAATCTCAGAGCCGGACCGGCTGGGAGCCCACAGGGTAGCGGGGGAATTAAGTGCGCTCGGCGCTCAGTTGACGTTCTCAACGACGTGTTTTGGGCTGGCGCGCAGCGGTATGTTGTAGCGCTTCAGGCGACGGTACAGAGTGGCTCGGCTGATGCCTAGCATTCTGCCAGCGACCGCCTTGTCGCCCCCGGCTTGTTCGAAAACCCGCAGAATTGTCATGCGCTCCAAATCGGCCAGGGCAGTCGTTGAAAGTTCGGTGGCGTCTTGCGGCGATGTTTCGGCATCACGCGCACTGCGTATCGTAGGAGGAAGATCGGCCAGCTCAATCGCTCGATGATCTCCGAGCGCAACGGCGCGAGCGATGCAATTCTCCAGTTCACGCACGTTACCGGGCCAGTCGTATTGAAGGAAAGCTTTCATAACGGCAGGAGCGATCTGAACGTTCTCGCCGGCAGCATAGCGGTCGAGAAAACAGTGCGCCAGTTGCGGGATATCGGAGCGCCGCTCGCGCAAGCTCGGCAGATGGACAGTTACGACATTAAGCCGGAAATAAAGATCTTTGCGAAAGGTTCCGGCGCGGTATGCGGCTTCCAGATCTCGATTTGTGGCCGCGATGACACGAGTATCGACAGCAACTTTCTCGTTGCTGCCTACTGGACGAACTTCTTTCTCCTGCAGCACTCGAAGCAGTTTCGCCTGCATCTCCAGCGGCAGCTCGCCGATTTCGTCCAGGAAAATCGTCCCGCCATTGGCCGCCTGGAAAAGGCCCGCTTTCGCACGAAGGGCGCCGGTGAACGATCCTTTTTCGTGGCCGAAGAGCTCGCTTTCCATCAAGGTCGGCACCAGCGCGCCGCAATCGACTGCGATAAACGGCATTCTCGCTAGGGATCCGCGAAAGTGAATGGCGCGCGCGACTAATTCTTTTCCGGTGCCGCTTTCGCCAGCGATCAGTACCGGCGTTCGCGTGTCCTTGAGACGCGAAACCATCCGTAGCACGTCTTGAACCTTTGCAGACGTGCCCACGATTCCGTCGAGTTCCGTCTCGGCGCTTACGCGTTCACGCAGAAACTGATTCTCGTTGACCAGCCGGACTTTTTCGGCCATGCGCTGCAATAGCTGCCGCAATCGCTCCACACGAAACGGTTTTTCGATGTAGTCGTACGCGCCCTCGCGCATCGTCTCGACTGCCGATTCGATCGATCCGTGGCCGGTCATAATCGCGATTTCCACACGCGGAGAAAGGTCCTTCATCTTGCGGAGCAAATCGGTTCCCGATTGTCCGGGAAGTTTGAGGTCAGTGAGAATGATATCCGGGGGCTCGGTTTCCGCGGCCGCCAGCGCCCCCTCTGCTGTTTCCGCCTCGGCGCAGGAAAAGTTCAGCGCCTGGCCCACGGTGACGCAGAGGCGCCGGATGCTCTGTTCGTCGTCGACAATAAGAAGATGCGGCTGCAATTCCTGTTTCATGGTTTGCCTATGGTTCCTTCGACGGTCGATAAAAGCTGCCGCAGACGAAAGGGCTTTTCGATGCAAGGCGTCCCCGCTTGCGCGACCAGAGATGCCGTTTCCGCGCTAGCCATATCGCCCGTGATAAAAACAAATCGCTCCGCGAGCCCCGGCCGATGCCGCTGAAGCCACTCCTGCACCTCGGCGCCGCTGATGGCCCCGGGCGTCCGGACGTCCGAAATGACGCCCCGGAATTCGCAAGACGCGAGCAATCGCAAGCCGTCCGCGGCAGAGGCCGAAACGACCACATCGTATCCACGCCGCTCGAGTGCGGTGCGCAGAAAACCAGCGACCGAAGCCTCGTCTTCGATGACCAGGATCGGAGGCTGGAATTGTGCATCGAGCGGCCTGTTCACGGGCGGGTCTCCGCGCCGGCCGACGATACGATCGCTTCCGGTGCCGCCGGAAGCCGGACCCGGAACGTGCAGCCGACGCCGTCTGAATTGTTTTCCGCACTGATCTCGCCACGATGGGCACGAATGATGCCGTAGCAGATGCTCAGGCCTAGTCCCGTGCCTTTACCCACTTCTTTGGTGGTGTAGAACGGATCAAAAATGCGCTCGGGATGGCGGATGCCTGGGCCGTTATCGCGAAAGGTGATTTCCACGTGCCCGTTGTTGCGAAGCGTGGTGATTTCGATCTTGCCTCGGCGGCGTACTTCCTGGATGGCATCGTATGCGTTATTCAAAATATTCAGAAATACTTGCTGGAGCTCATGGGGATCTCCGACAACAAGCGGCAGCTCGTTCGCATAGTTTTCGAGCACGTCGACTCCATGGCTCGAAAGGTCGTACGATCGCAGTTTCAGAGTCTGCTGAACGACTGCATTCACGCGCACCGGTTCGCGCATCGCAGGCATTTCTCGCGCAAAGCTCAGAAGATTTTGGACGATTTGCCGCGTGCGCTCTGCTTCCTTGAGAATGACCCCGAGATCCTCCTTGATTTCGTCGGAAAGCGAAGGGTTTTCCAGCAGCAAATCCGCGAAACCGACGATTGCGGCAAGAGGATTGTTTACCTCGTGCGCCACGCCGGAAACAAGTTGTCCAAGGGCAGCCATTTTTTCCGTGTGGCGCAGTTTTGCGTGCAGGTCGGCGGAATCCGTCACGTCGGTCATTACCGCGACCACGCTGGTGATCTCGCCGTCGTCATCGCGCATAGGGCTGAGGCTGATCGAGAATTGGCCGTTTGCCCGGCTAGAGCGGAGAACGGGAATGTCAAAGCTCTCGATTGCGACTCCGTTTAGCGCCCGTTCAACGGCCTGCGCAAGGCCCGGGCGCCGGGCTGACGGAATCATTTCCATCAAAGGGCGCCCGAGGAGGTCCTGCTCGGAGTATCCGAGCTCAGAGCAGCGGCGGTTTGCGAAACTGACCAGGCCCGCGGTATCCAGCACCAGAATCATGCTGTGCGTATTGTTCAGGATGTTCCGGTTGAAATCCCACTCGCGGCGATAGCGCCGTTCTGCTTCGCGACGGTCGGTGATGTCCTTCAGTACATGAACGGTTCGGACGTTTCCTTCCGGAGTCCGCTGTATCCGCGAAGTGTCAACCACGTAGGACCGGGAATCTCCTCCGATAACAAGTTCTCCACGCGCTGCCACTCCGTTTCGGCAGAACGGGCAATAGCCCGGCCGAACAGGCGCTCCCAAAATACCAAGCTCGCTCACGTTCCGGCCGACAGCATCCGCAGGCTGTACTTTCAAAAGATCCGCGAGGGCACGATTCAGCCGCAGCACTCGGCTGGCAGCATCATGTACGAGGATAAAATCCGAAATCGCATCGACATCCTCAACCCATTGTTTGCGGGACTGCTCAAGACGAGAAATAAGCCGTACATTTTCAAGGGATACCGAAGCATGTGCGGCAAGCATCGCCCAAAATCGTTCTTCCGCGGAAGACAGATCCCGGTTCGGATCCGCGATCGCCAAAACTCCTAACAATTCCCCGTCGGTTCGCGCTAGGCGCACGACGCGCGCAGTGCGCCAACCGAGCGCGTCCGATAGTTCCCTACCGAAACTGATCGACGAAGTGAGCGGCGAGCCGTGCGCTGCGAGCTTGCCGGAATAGTCGCCCATCGCAGCGGCCAACGCGTTCCGCGTAGCATCATTCCAGCGGCGAATACTCACACCATGTGCGCTCGCCAATTGCCAGGCGGATCCGTTGTGCAAGGCCAAGGCGCTGCCCTGAGCGTCGAAAAATTCCGCCGCGCGGCCGGTCAATCGGCGGGCAAATTCTTGGATTCCAACGGAAGGGTCAAGATCCATCGCCGTGGCAGAGAATTCCGCGAGCAGAGTCTCAACCGAAGTGTCGAGACGGACAGAGACTTCCCGAATTCGTTTCAGTGCACGCATGGAGGTTGGGGGTGTGCGCGCGCTCGCCTATGCAATTACTCACGTTACGGTGCGATCTCAATTTGAGTCAATCACTCCAGATCAAGTGGTGCCGTAAGCAACAATTGCGATTTCGTCGCAGCCTGAGACGAAAAACCAGTTTGTGAGGGGCATTTGAGACATCGGACAAGCCGCCTCCCACTTCAACGGCCTCGCCGGTGCCAATCTAACCGGCCTGTTTTTAGTCAATTGCGGGCATTTTTCGCAATTCGACCTTCGGCCCAGGGCGAACCTCCGCGCTGGCATCACCCGTGCATTTTCAGCCGCTGGATTTCTTTGGGAGGGGTATGTGATGAAACTCAAGACGGTGTTCGTGGGGCTGGCATTGGTGGCGGGATTGGGTGGGATCGTTGTGGTGACTCCAAAGGTTCGCGCACAAGATGCGACAACTGACGCAGCTAAGCGCAAGGTTCGCGTCAAGGTGACGCCGGAGTATCCGGATCTCGCCAAGCAGATGAACGTGACCGGCAAGGTGAAGATCGAGGCAAAGATCGCGCCAGATGGACACGTAGAAGATACGCGCGTCGTCGGTGGCAGCCCATTGCTGGTCAATGCCGCTCTGGATGCGCTGAAGAAGTGGCGCTTCGAGCCGGGCCCAAAGGAAACTACCGAGGTTGTTGAGTTCACCTTCAACGGGGCAAATTAGCGCCCGGGAGCTTTGGCACGGGGGGCGGCCGGAGCTGGAGGCTTTTTCAGATGACGATTGGCAAGAAATTGTACATGGGGTTCGGCGCCGTTTTGGCGATCATGCTGTTTT
Organism: Candidatus Acidiferrales bacterium; assembly: GCA_030044295.1. Lineage (GTDB taxonomy): Bacteria > Acidobacteriota > Terriglobia > Acidiferrales > UBA7541 > Palsa-295. The sequence continues at coordinate 15,638 of JASHWB010000324.1, read as the reverse complement.
TGCTAGTAATCAATATTTTTACCGTGATGCGCCAGTACAGCGCGCGGGCCGAAGTAACAGCGACACTCAACGACGTTCAGGCGATCCAGAACATCCAGTACGACATCAGCGAAAACCGTCTGAATCTCGCGAATTATCTTCTCAGCGGAGACTTGCGCGACGAAGACAAGACGAACAAGGGCATTAGCGATCTCGGGCAACTGTTGAAAGGCAGCGAGGCAAAGGTCACCGACCAAAACCTGCGCAACGCGCTGTCGCAAGTGGAAGATAACGAGCAGCAATGGTCCGACAATTTCGCCAAACCCATGATCGCCAAGCGCCACCAGGTCGATTCTGGCGACGCCACTGTCTCCGATCTCCAAATCTATTATCTGCAGCACGACCCCGCGTCGTGGATCAATAAGTCCACGAGTATTTTGGATTCGGCCAGTCAAGCCGTTCGTAAGGCGCAGGATGATTCGAACGCTTCGTCCGCTAGCGCGACTCTACTCAGTGCCATCCTGACGACCGTAGGAACGCTGCTGGCGGTCGTTCTCGGCGGTTTCATTGCCTTCTACACCGCGAAGTCAATTACTCAGCCTCTCTACCATTTGATTGAAGTCGCGCGGCGTATCGGTGACTCCGGCGATTTGGAACAATCGATTGACGTGCACCGCAGCGATGAAGTCGGCGTCCTCGCCGAGAACTTCAACAAAATGATCGTTCACCTGAAAGAGATGGCGTCGGTCTCGGCTGCAATTGCGGAAGGCCAGCTCGCCGTAGCCGTTCAGCCGCGGTCCAATCAGGACACCATGGCGAAGGCGTTTTCGCGCATGACGCAAGGTCTGCGTGATCTGGTCCGCAAGGTTCGCGACAGCGCTTCGCAGGTCGCCAGCGGCGCAGGACAAATGGCCGGCGCCTCGGACGAATCCGCCAAAGTCAGCGTCCAGGCGGCCTCCGCCATCGATGAGGTCACCAGCACGATGCACGAGATGAGCATCAACGTGCAGAACGTAGTGAAGAACACGCAGCTTCAGGCTTCCAGCGTTGCGGAGACCTCCGCTTCGATCGACCAGATGGTCACGTCGATTCAGCGCGTGGCCGATACGGCCAAACTTCTCGTCGACATTTCCCACCGTTCGCGTGAAGAGGCGCGCGTTGGAATGGAGACGATGGACAAGGCCACCAACGGGCTGAACCGTGCTAGCCAGGCTATCCAATCGTCAGCTGAGATTATCGACGTGCTCGGCCGCCGCGCGGATAGCATCGGCAAAATCATCGAAGTGATCGACGACCTCGCCGAGCAAACGAACTTGTTGGCGCTCAACGCCGCGATCGAGGCGGCGCGCGCCGGCGAACACGGACTGGGATTTGCAGTAGTTGCCGAAGAAGTCCGCAAGCTCGCCGAAAAATCCACGCAGTCCACCAAGGAAATTTCTGACCTGATCCAGGGAATTCAGAAAGAAGCACGCGAAGCCGTGGAGAACATGGAGAAGAGCACATCCATGGTTCAAGACGGACTGGTACTTAACAAGGACCTGAGCCTCGCGCTCGACAAAATTTCGGACGTTGTCTCCGAGGTTTACAAGTATTCGCAGGAAATCGGCGCGGCCACCATGGAGCAGTCGAGCGGTTCGTCGCAAATCGCCAAGGCCACCAATCGCCTCACGGAGATCACTCAAGAAATCAACTCGTCCGTCGAAGAGCAAGCGTCCGGGGCGCAAGCAGTGGTTCGAGCGATGGAGCGCATGCGAGAGCTAGTCCAGCAATCCACGTCGAGTTCCACCGAACTTGCCGCGGCGGCTGAGCAGATGTCCAAACTCTCGCGTCAGTTGCTTGAATCGATGGATCGCTTCGCGCTGGAAGACGCTTACGCAGAGCATCGCCGCGCGACGGCTCACCGCGCTGCTCCCTTAGCCGAGCGGCGCGCGCCTGTGGAATACGCGGAGCCGGTTCGAGCCTGAGTTCGCGAGGATTCGCAATGGACAAGGAACTGCAGGTAGTGGGATTCCGGATCGGGCGCGAGACGTTTGGCCTGCCCATTTCGATCGTCCGGGAAATCGTCCGTGTGCCCGAGATCACTGCCATGCCGAACGCCCCCGATTACATCGAGGGCGTGATCAACCTGCGCGGGCGCATTATCCCGATCGTCGATCTTCGCAAACGGTTCGGCCAGAAGTCGATCGAGGCGAACAAAAAGAACCGCATTGTCGTCGTGGAACTCGGAGCGCGCGCGTTTGGACTGATCGTTAATTCGGCTTCCGAAGTTTTGAGAATCTCCCCATCGGAAATCGAGGAGCCGAGCAACGTCTTTCAGGAAGGCGAACTCGACTTCGTGACCGGCGTAGGCAAGCTGAAAGGGCGGCTGGTAATTCTGCTCGACGTAAGCAGAATTCTGAAACGCGGCGAGCTGGCCTCGATGGACGAAATCGTGCACGAGCCCGAACCCGTCGGCGAACCCGCTCGGAGGTTCTAGCCCGGGGGAACAGCAATTTTGAGGGACGAATGTCCACTACCTTCACAACGCAAGTTCCGCTAACGGACGCGGAACTGAAGCTCTTACAAACACTCGTTTATCAGGAATGCGGCATGTATTTCGACGAGCGCCGCACCCATTTTCTACGCGACCGCCTGCAGCGCCGCCTAAAGGCTTGTCAGCTCGACTCGTTCTACGCCTATTACCGGCTGCTTACCAGCCGCGAGGGGAAAAAAGAGCTCACCGCACTGCTGGAAAATCTAACCGTCAACGAGACGAGTTTTTTTCGCATTCGTCCGCAGCTCGAACTCTTCCAAAAGGTTGTCCTCGAAGCGCTTTTGAAGAAGAAGCAAGAACGCAGAGATTGGTCCCTGCGCATCTGGAGCGCCGGCTGCTCGACGGGGCAGGAACCGTACTCGCTGGCCATTCTCACTTGTGACGCGCTTGCCTACTACTATTTGCGGAACCCGCTTCCTTTCGACGTGCCCACGCCCAAGCCGCTGATTCCACCACCGTGGAAGGTAGAAATCCTCGCGTCGGACATCAACTATTCCGCGCTTCTCGCGGGACAGCAGAGCGTTTACACCGAATCCCAAATGGAAGCTGTGGATTATACTTGCCGGCTTCGCTATTTCGACAAAATGGCTGACAAGTATTCCGTCAAGCCCGCGCTGAAGAGCCTCGTCCAGTTCGACTTCCATAACTTGAAAGCTGAATTCCTGCCGCAGGGCAACGACATCATTTTTTGCCGCAACGTGATGATCTATTTCGATGAGGCCGAGCAAAAGCGGCTGATCGACAAGTTCTACCGTTGCTTGAACCCAGAGGGCTATCTCTTCGTCGGACACGCCGAAAGTCTTTTTGGGCTTACGACTAAGTTCCACATGATCCACGAGAACAACGCGACCGTCTATCAGCGTATGGAGGGGGCGCAGTGACCTTTCCATCCGACGAGCAATCCTCTGAACTGCGCGATCTGTTCTTCGAGAGCGCGGAGGAGATTCTCCAGGGGATGAACGAGGCGGGCTTAGCGCTCGAGCAGCACCCGAGCGATACCGAGCAGTTGCGCCACGTGCGCCGCGCCGTCCACACCCTCAAAGGTGACTCGGCCGCGTGCGGATACCGCCAGCTCAGCGAACTCGCGCACGAATTTGAGGACGTGCTCACTCCCGAACTCGCCCAGCAGTACGCCGGCTCGATCGCCGACGTGATTCTAATCGCCGCCGACACCTTTCACGAAATGCTTGCTGCCTATCGCAGCAATCTTCAGCCGCCGTCGGGAGGTGCGCTCCGTGAGCACATCGCAAAGCTACTGCATAAGCCCACGCCGAAAACTCAGGCACGGGTTTCCGAAGCCAAATTCGAGTGGAGCGAATACGAGCGGCTGACGATCGCCGAAGCTATCGGCAGGGGTGAGTCGGTCTATAACGTTGGCGTTCACTTGGATCCGCAGGCCGTGCTTCCGGCCGCCGCTTTCGAACTCGCTCGCAAAGCGATCGAGAGCGCCGGAAAAATTCTCGCGATTCGGCCGGAAGACAGTGTTTTCAAAGAACAATCGAACCTGATCGAAGTGGCGCTTTCTACAGCTCAGTCAGCCGAATGGATTCGCGCACGCTGCCACGTGCCATCGATCGTCGCCCATGTTTCAGTTGAACAGTTGCGCTCTCCGGCCGCCGCGCCGCGCGACCTGCTCGACATTTTGCTTGAATCGGAAGCCGCCGCGATTGCCGGCGGAATAAAGCCGGCGTCGCTGGAATCTGCGAATACCCCGGACGATGAGCCTCGCGATTCAGGGGCATCTGCCGCCGTCGCGCATGGCGCCGAAAACAACCTACGCGTTGACGCCGGGCGCATCGACACGGTGATGAATCTGGTCGGTGAGATGATCATCGGCAAGTCGATGCTGCAGCGCGCCATCGCCGAGTTCGAGCGAGCCCATTCCACCGATCCCCTGCGAAGCAAATTTTCAGACGCGCTCGCGTTTCAATCCCGCGTGCTGGGCGAGTTGCAAAAGTCGGTAATGAAGATTCGCATGGTTCCAGTCGAGCAGCTTTTCCGGCGCTTTCCGCGGATTGTTCGCGACGTCGCGCGGCTGCGCAACAAAGACATCGCGCTCGAAATCGCCGGCCAAAACACCGATCTGGACAAGGGCATTCTCGACGCTCTCGCAGAACCGCTCGCGCACCTGGTCCGCAACGCGGCCGACCATGGCATCGAGAGCGTCGAAGAGCGCCACGCCAGCGGCAAGCCGGTTCGCGGCACGATCCGCTTGAACGCCTACCACGACGGCGATGAGGTTGTAATCGAAGTCTCCGATGACGGCCGCGGCCTCGACCGCGACAAGATCTTGCGGCGCGCCGTCGAACGCGAAATCATCACAACCGAAGAAGCTCTGCGCCTGAATGAAACGGAAGCTTTGCAACTGATCTTTGCCGCAGGGTTAAGCACCGCGGACGAAGTCACCGAAATTTCCGGACGGGGCGTCGGATTGGACGTTGTCAAGACTGCGGTGGAAGCCCTGAAAGGCACGGTTGAACTTCAAACCAGGTCCGGCCAAGGCACCACATTCCGGCTGTCGGTCCCGCTGACGCTGGCCAGCATCCAGGCTTTACTTTTCCGCGTTCTTGACCGTCTCTACGCCGTCCCGATTGCTTCCGTCGGCGAAATAACGCGCATTTCCGAAAACGAAATCCATTGCGTTGATGGCCACGAGGTTTTCCAGCTCCGCGATCAGGTACTTACGCTGGTGCGCCTGGATCGTCTGGAGCGGTTCGCGTCTCAATCAGCACTGGCGAATCGGTCTTCTGCGAAACGCACTTTTGTGATCGTGATTAGCGCAGGCGGCCGCCGCTTTGGGCTGGCCGTTGATGGCCTGATCGGCGAGGAAGAGCTGGTCATCAAAGCGCTCGAAGACGAACTCATCATCTCGCCGCTCGTCAGCGGCGCCTCTATTCTGGGCGACGGCACAGTGGTCCTGATCTTGAACGTCCCGGCTGTAATTTCGCACCTCTCTCGAATTCCCGCATTGGGAGCCACAGCATGAGCCAGAAGATTCGCGTGCTTGTGGTCGACGATTCCGCCCTGATGCGCAAGCTCATTCCCCAGACGCTCCTGCACGATCCCTCGATCGAAGTCGTCGGCACCGCGATGGATGGCCTCATCGGCCTTCGCAAAATCGAGGAACTAAAGCCGAACGTCGTCACGCTCGACCTCGAAATGCCGCGCATGGACGGTATCGAGATGCTGCGGCAGATCACGCGCAAGCACCGCGTACCGGTCATCGTAGTCAGCGCCCATACGAATGAAGGCGCGTCTCTCACCCTGAAGGCGCTCGGCCTCGGCGCTTTTGATTTCGTTACGAAACCCTCCGATGCGGCTTCGGGCCGCCTGACGCAGATCGCTTCCGAGTTGGCTCTGAAAATCAAGGTCGCCGCCGCATCCGGCGCGCCAAAAATGATCATCACGGTTCCGGCCGCCAAGCCCAAAACCCGGCGCCCATTTTCCGCGCAGCCACACGTGCCCTCGCGGATCGTGGCCATCGGCGTATCCACCGGTGGACCGGCCGCGCTCCAGTATTTGTTTTCTCAGCTTCCGGAGGATTTCCCCGGCGCGCTGGTTGTCGTTCAGCATATGCCGGAGGGATTCACGGAGATGTTCGCACAGCGCCTCCACGAATCGACGCCAATCGAAGTGAAAGAGGCGCAATCCGGAGATCTACTGCTTGCTGGACGCGCGCTGATTTGTCCAGGCAACCGTCATATAAAGGTGCGCCGTATGGAGCATGGCGACGTCGTGATGCTCGTGGATCAGCCGCGCGTCAACGGCCATCGCCCGTCCGTGGACGTGCTATTCCACTCCGTTGCCAAGGAACTCGGCTCGCGAGCTGTGGCAGTACAGATGACCGGAATGGGCGACGACGGCGCAGCAGGTCTCGGCGCCATTCGCGCCGCCGGAGGCTTCACCATCGCGCAAAGTCCCGATACTTGCGTAGTCGATAGCATGCCCCGTTCGGCGATTGATCGCGGTTTCGTCTGCCGCGTTGAATCGCTAGCGGAACTCGCAGCACTTTTACAGTCGAAATGTTCACCGGAAAGACCGGCTGCCGAGCCCGTCGGAGCCGTTAACTATTCATCCCCCGCGGAAAGTACCTCGCGAAGGAGAACGCCATGAAGCAATTTGAAGCACTCACGAGAAAGGACAACCAGCCGGTCCGCTATCTGATCGTGGACGACTCCGTCTTCGCCCGCAAAAGCCTGGCGAAGATGATCGAGTCGTTTGGCGGTCAATTGGCGGGCGAAGCTGGCGACGGCCGGACCGCGATAACGGAGTACGCTCGCACGCGGCCGGATATCGTCCTGATGGACATCACCATGCCGCAGATGGAGGGCATCGAGGCCGTCGAACACATCGTGCAGCAGCATCCTGACGCGCGCGTGGTGATGGTTTCCTCCGTCGGCTATCAGGACAACATTCTCGCTGCTCTCCAAAAAGGCGCGCGCCATTTCGTGCAGAAACCCGTGAAGCCGGACGCGCTCTATGAAATCGTGCGTTACGTGCTCAACGAAGACGGCGTCACCGCTCCGTCGATTGTCGTCCGCGAGGAACGGCGATGAGAATGGATCTGATCCAACCTTTCATCGGATCGCTTGACGCTGTGCTGGCGGAAATGATGCAGGCTCCCGCGACCATCGCCGATCTTGCGATGGAGGAAAATGGCTATCGCAAAAAAGGGCTCGCGGCCGTCGTCACGTTCACCGGCCAAATTGAAGGACGCATTATTCTGGATATGGAGCCGCAAGCCGCGCTTCGTGTGGCTCAGTGCCTCACGGGCGCGGAAGTCGATTCAGCCGAGCCCATCGTGCGCGAAGCCGTCTGCGAGCTCGCGAACATGGTCATCGGCAATGCCGTCACCCAGCTAAATGACCGGGGATTCGAATTCAAGGTCGATCCGCCTTCGCTGCTTTCCGAGGAGCAATGCGAAAAGGCTGGGCACGACTCCGAAGCGACCATCCTGCGCTTTGAAACGCTTAGCGGTCACGTGCACCTCAATATCTCCATGCATTATCACGCCCGCCGGGCTCGCGAACGCGCGGGGGTTCCCGCGATTTAGGATTTCCCTTCGCCTGACGGCCCCTCGTTGCCGCGAATCGGAATCACTTTCTGATACTCCGTTCCGTGGCGGAATAACCCCGCCTTGGGCAGCTTTTCGGAATAAACGATTCTCGCCGGCAAAAAGATATTGGCTGCATCCGGGGAATACGGAACGGCGATATCGATCGCAGTGCCCGCCTCGTACAGACGCTTGCTTCGAAAACACATCCCCAGTGGTGAAATGTCCTCGCAGACGGCTAACTCGTCGTCCGCGCCCGGTTGGCGGATGCAGGCGGTCAACCGCGTCTTGAAACGCATGCGTTTGCGCTCGCGCTGCTCGCCTTGGGCCGGAAGCGAATCGACTTCATCTACGCGACGCACCCTTTGCCGCGCCGTGAACCTTGCCTCGTCTTCGTGGGGCGCTTGCGCCCAGATGCTGGGCACTCCGCACGTCTTGCAGTGGCGCGCGATCCCGCGGTTCGTCTCGAACCCGCGCAGCTCGATCTCGTTCAGGTACACCACCTCCCGGCTGCGGCAGTAGGTGCACTGCAGGAGCATGCGCGCCACGGCCTCGCTTGATTCCGTTGCGGCAGGAAACTCAACGCCCCAAAGGTCCACTTCCTTGTCCAGTATCTCGATTCCGTAAAGGAATCCATCTTTCTGCCGCCCAAACTCGCCCACGATCCGCACGTCCGCTTCGCGGTGAGACTCTCCGGGCGCCCTCCGCTTCACATGCACTTTCTGCTCGGGCGCTAGCACCCGCTCAAACGCGATCACCGCGCCGTGCCGGTTAATCAGTAGCGTCTTGCTGGGCTCGGAGAACGCCTCGCCCTGGCTGTCCGTCCCAGAGATTTCAAGGAAGAGGGTCAGCGAAACGCGGTCAGTACGGCGCGGCTGGGGCGACGTCATCGGACCTCCGGAAACGATAGACTTCTTGCTGCACGCAAGATAGCATACCGCGCAGGCTGTTTGTTCCACGGGAAACAACGAACTCGGGCGCCTAGTTATCTTCGACGCTTGCGAAAAGTAACCTAAATTATTGAATTAGCGTCACATTACAGTTCTTCTGGAGAGCTTTGGATGAAGATTGTCTTCGCGCCCTTCTGCGGCAAGTTCGTCTTATCCTTGCTCACCATGGCTTCGTTCGTCGCTTTCTGTGTCCTCTCAGCGCCCCTCGCCCGCGCGCAGAGTACCCAGGTCTCCGGTACCGTGCGCGACGCCTCTGGCGCCGCTATCGTCGGCGCGCAGGTCGAGCTTGAGGCCGGGTCATTCACGAGCACCGTAACCACCGGGCCCGACGGCAAGTTTCAGTTTGATAGCGTACCGGCCACTTCCGGAACGCTGATCATCAGCGCGAAGGACTTTCAGCAGCTTAAGCGCCCTTGGAGCAGCCAGTCCGGCGCGCCCATTGAAGTCAATGCGACGCTCCAACTCCTGTCGCTTTCGCAGAGTGTTATGGTTACGGCCAACCGGACAGCGACTCCTTTGGGCGAAACTCCGGCGAGCAACATCCAGTTAACGCAATCGAATCTTGAGGCTCTCCCCGCCCTGACCCTTGCCGACAAACTTCGCCAAGTTCCCGGTTTCAGCCTCTTTCGCCGCACTAGCAGCATGAACGCGAATCCCACGACGATGGGTCTTTCTTTGCGCGGCCTCGGCGCCAATGGCGCCAGCCGCGCCTTGGTGCTGGAAGACGGCATTCCTATCAACGATCCCTTCGGCTCATGGGTGTATTGGGATCGCGTTCCGGAGACAGCCGTCCAAAGCGTCGAAGTTGCCGAGGAAGGATCGTCCAGCCTCTACGGCAGCGAGGCCATGGGTGGTGTGGTGCAGTTCCTCACCCGCCAGCCTGAACCGGAGGCTCTGAGTGTGGATGCCTCCTACGGAAACCGGAATACGCAGGACCTTTCGCTCTCCGCGGGTGGTTCGCTCGGCAAATGGTATTCCATGGTTTCCGGAGAGGCCTTTCATTCCGACGGCTACTTTTTGGTTCCAGGAGCTTACCGAGGACCATTTGACACACTTACGGGCAGCCAGGATGGCGATGCCGACCTCACAGTCGGCCGCAAGATCGGTGAGAACAGCCGCATTTTCGCCCGCGGCTGGTATTTTGACGACTCGCGCAACAACGGCACTGTTGGCCAGCGAAACGATATCCGCATGGGCGGGGGTGCGCTCGGGTCCGATCTTGACCTTGGACCCGTCGGCACTCTCACGCTGCGCTTTTACGGCGAGGGCGAAACCTACTTTCAGAACTTCTATTCCGTCGCCTTTAATCAGAGCAGCCAATACCTCACAGATTCGCAGACCGTTCCCGCTCAGGGCGTCGGGGGCTCCGCTGTTTGGCGGAAGAGCGTTGGCACGCGTCAGACCGTAGTCGCTGGCTTTGACGAACACGAAGAAATCGGGCACAGTCACGAAATCATCACTGGCTCTACGGGAAGCGAGTTCCGCCAAACATCCGCCGGTGGCCGCCAGCGTTCATTTGGGCTTTTTGGAGAGGATATGATTCAGCTCTCGCCCGGTTGGGTGCTGAATCTGAGCGGCCGCTACGATCACTGGGCGAATTTCGCTGCTTCCTACATCTGCGCTCCCGGTCCGGCTCCCAGCGGCTCGTGCCCGCAACCAAACCAGAATTTTCCTGACCGCAGCTACGACGTGTTCAATCCGCGCGCTACGTTACTGCATCAATTCAACTCACATATATCCTGGTCGACGTCCGTTTATCGCGCCTTCCGCGCACCCACGCTCAACGAGCTCTATCGTGGCTATCGCGTCGGAAACGTGACTACCGATCCGAATGCCGCTTTGATGGCGGAACGCCTGACCGGCGGTGAAACTGGCCTCGACCTCACTGGTTTTCAGCGCCGCTTCGAGGTCCGCGGCGTGTTCTTTTACAATCAGATCGTCAACCCGATCGCCAACGTGCCGCTGCCGTCGCCGGCCAACACGCAAGAACGCGAAAACCTGGGTCGTATCAGCGCGCCCGGGTTCGAGCTTGACGCGGTCGAGCGCGTTACGAGCGACTTCAGCCTGTCCGCTGGATATCAGTACGTAGACTCGAAGGTTGTCAGCGCTCCGGGCCAGCCGACGTTGCTAAATACGTGGGTGCAGGAAGTTCCGCACAATTCGTTCACGTTCGAGGCCCGCTACGACCATCCCTCACTTTTCTCTGCGACACTCGACGGCCGCATGATCGGCCAGCAGCTGGATACGACGGGGTTTGAGCTGGGGAATTTCTTTGTGCTCGACGCCAGCGTGGCGCGGCATATCGCCTACGGCGCGCAGGCTTACTTCGCCATCGAAAATTTCACCAACGAGCAGTATTACATCCAGGCTCTAAATCCCACGGTTTCGCCTCCGAACATCGGACTGCCGCTCTCGTTCCGCATCGGCATCCGCTACGACTTTTCGAAACGGTAGCTGCCGAGCGGCGATGTGGCACCGTTACTGGAAGGCTGCTCGATTCGATCCGTTCAGATCGGGCGGAGGATATTCCGGCAGCTTCGCATTTTTCTGGCCAGTACGCTTTACTTCGATATCGTCAATAAGTGCGGACGGGGCGATGATGCTTCGTGGCACGTTTCCTTCGCGGTTGCTTACGACAGGATCGTTTCCCAGTGCAACCAGACCGCTGCGCAGCGCGCGCGCATCCAACTGGCTGAATACCGCTCCGCGCACTAGCTCCTCGTGTCCATCTTTCACGTACACACGATATAGCAGGCGCGGAGCGAGGTTGCGCACGCCCGCCGTTTCCTCCAGATAATATCCGTAGGCGAGGTTGTCCTGCTGGCAAAGCTCAATCAGCTTTTTCTTCATGTCCGCTGGCGATAATGGGTTTTGCGATTGCACTTCCAGCACGCCCACGCTGGGCGCTGGGGGTTGTCCCGGTCCCGCGCGGCCGTGTCCGTTGGATTGCGGAAAGTCCTGGATTGGCTCGCGGCCGATCAGATAATTCGTCAGGATTCCATTCACGATTACCGGCACGTTCGCCGCCGGAACGCCCTCGTCATCTGTCCCATAGTGCCCTTGCAGAGGTTCGCCATGGAAGTTTGTCATCGTCGGGTCGTCGGTCACCGAAACAAAGGCGGGAAGTACGCGCGTCTTATAGCTCGACGCGAACGGCCCGACCGTCCTTGCCGAATCTCCCGGACGAGGCCGGCGCCCCAGCACGTTCGAGCCAACCAGCGAATCGAACACTTCGGTCGCCGCATCTGCTGAAAACAGCACCGGCCCTTCGTACTCCTCGTCCGCCACGGGTGCATCGCGTAGCGCGGCCAACCGGATCAGCATTGTTCTTGTGTCCGCCAGAATTTGTGTCTGGCTAGGTAATTCTTGCGGCGTTGCAGTTCGGTACGGCATGTCATCGGAAAGGCGCATTCCATCCGACGCTTGCGTGGTGCCGCTGATATCGACAAAACACTCTGTGTAGCCGTGCCGGGTGACCGTACCTTCGGTATTCACGAAATACTGATTCACTGCCCAGCATCGCGCGACACTGTTGAGCATTTCGACTTTGGGATCGCTGGAGTACAGCCCGGACGCTTTTTCGATCGTCTCTTCCCACTTATCAGGGTCGAAATTGACGGTAGCGACCGGTTCGATTGCGTGCACGGGAGTGGCGTGCGCGAAGTCGTCGAATGGCTGTCCCGTCGCATATTGGCTTAGCATTGCGCGCTTGGCCGCCAACGATTGACTGGCAATCTTGAATGCTTGGTCCGTGGCCTGCCAAAGCTGCCAACGCAGCGACTCGGGATTATCCTCCAGCGGCGCAAGGCTCACGACGCCAGTGCCCTGTCCAAAATAGCTGTCGAGCTTGTAATCGCCCACCCGCACCACAACACGGACGTACCGCGTGTGTGCGTGCGTACTCGTACGCAGCGCGCCGTACGCTGCTTCCATGTTGTACTCGTCCGCGTCCGTCAGGCGATAGTCGATGTAATACGGCGCCGGGACATTTTCCATTTTGAGGTGTGTTTTTGACCGCTCAAGCTCCGCTTGCATCGCCTGTAGCAGCGGGTCCGATGCGGCCGCACTTGCTGCGGCGCCTGGATCCGTCGAGGGAGTTCCGGTTGCGGGATTCTGCCTAGCATCCACCGGCATCGTGAGAGCGAATGTAAGGAAGCAAAGCGCGACTAGGTGCATCTGCCAAAACGCGGATCGCGACAAGATCGTTCTGGCGCTCACGGTTTGGCCTCCGCTACGCCAGCATTTGAGTTCGCAGTGGATGTCGGCCACGCATCGCCGAACCCCGGGGGCGGTAGAATCGGCGGGCGGTCCGCGCCCTTGGCGCGCTTCTGGACCTCAATTTCGGAGAAAAGCATTGCCGGTGCTGAGGCCGAAACCGGCACTTGTCCCGATTCTGCCCCGCACACGCCGTTGAAGACTTCGAGCTTACTACCGGTGACCATGATGTTGTTGAGTGAAAGCAGGGGCGTGCCGACGATATCGACGCCACGCACCAATTGATCAGGCCGCCCGTCCGGATACACCTCCCATACCATCACGGGGATAATTTCAAATGCTTGCGGCTGAGCGCGCTCCGTCAGCGTGAACCCGCCTTCGATATCCTCGAAATAGAGCCCATACGGCTTGCCTTCTTTCTTGATTTCGTCGATGAACTTCTGCCGCAGCTCGGAATCACTGATCGTCTTCGTGGACGTGACAATCAAGTTTCCCTGGCGTCCGGTGGGCATGTAGCCTTCTTCGGCGCGTCCGTGCCCGTTGCTATGGCTGAAGCCGGTAATGGGAATCCGCGACATCAGGAAATTCTTGAGCACGCCGTCCTGGATGGCCACGACGCGCTGGGCTGGCATACCCTCGTCGTCGTACGCGTAACTGCCCGCCAGCTTCACGCCGTTCAGTTCGTTCATCGTGGGATCGTCCACCACGCTCAGAAATGGCGGCAGCACCAGTTGATTCACTTTTTTCGTGAATGTCTGACCTTCGGTCTGGTCTCTCTGGCGGTGTCCTTCAAGCCGGTGCCCGAGAACTTCATGAAAGAAAACAGCGGCGGCACGCCCAGAAAGTAGTGCCGGGCCGGCGTAAGGCTCGGCCGCTGGAGCGGCCCGCAGCGCCTTTAAATCCCCAGCCATCTTATCTACTGTCGCCAGTAGCTCGGCCTCTGACGGTAGGTTCCCCAGAGACGGCTGCTCGAACGACTCCACGCGCGGTAGCACCATTCCATCGTCCGCGCGCGTTTCCGCTTCGATCACCAACCGGCTGATCGCCGAGGGCTGCACGATGGCGGTTCCATCACTGGTCGTCAGATAGGATTCGCTGGTCCCGGTCTGGAGGGTCACTACCGACGTGTACACCTCGGGATATTTCAAGAACTCCGCCGAAACTCTCCGCACCCGGTCTTCCCAAGCCTTTTGCTCAACCGTCAGCGGCACTTTCGTTTCGTCGATGTGACGCTGCGGAGTCTCCTGTGAGAAGTCGGGCGATTTATCTTCCTCGGGTGATTGCACCTCGTAATTCGTCTTCACTCGCACCAACGCGGAGGACGCTTGTTCGTATTCCCGGTTGGTAAGCTGCCACAGGACCCGAGCGATCGCGTCACGGTCGCTCGTGAGCGGGAGCAGGCCCGACGTCAGGCCCGACGGGCGGCTTTGTCCATGCGTGTTGTCCAGGGCCGCAGTGCCGACGTGCATGGTCACGTCCGCCTGACGCCTTCGCACGCGCGTCGAAAGCACCAATCCGCCGTTCATTGCGGCGATTTCAGCACCATCGGAATCGGTGACGGCGTAGCTGAGGTAGTACGGGACGGGATCGGTTTTCGCGAGCGACGCCATCGCGCGCTGCAACTCCTGCTGCATTGTTTCGAGGAGTAGGTCCGCGCGCGGCGCCGCGGCGATGGATCTCCATGAAATGCAGGCCAAAATTAGAACGACGTAAATCAGGGCACGAAAGACGGAGGACCTTATTGAGGTGATCGTCATGTTTGCGGATACGTCAATTTAGCACACTCCGTCTCTCTGACCACACAGTCGACTCCCGGCCGTGCCGTATCTCTATAGGCTGCGTGCACTCGCAAGATTGATTGCAATTCTATGGCCGTGGATCACCGGCCCGCCCCCTTGGCTGCTGCAGCCGCCGCGGGAATGTGGAAGATCCTCTCAGCATTCCCGTGGTAGAGCTTTTCGCGCTCCGCGTCGGTGACCGGCGCCGTGTCCATGAACTTCACCGCCGGCGTCGTTGGCTGGTACGGATAATCGATGGCCCACATTACGTTTTCCACTCCGAGCGCTCTGATCGAGTAGTCGAGAGCCAGCGGAGACTCCTGGCCGCTTGTGGTGATCACGAAATTGCGCTTGAAGTATTCGCTTGGCTTGAGCTTCAGCTTTGGCGCTGAGCCGCGCTCCTGCGCATGATTGTTCATGAAATCCAGCCGCCAGAACCAGAAATGGACGGCCTCGCCCATGTGCCCGATGCAAATCTTCAGTTTCGGGAACCGGTCGAAAAGTCCGCTTACGATCATGCGTACGGCGTGAGTGGAGACCTCGAGTCCGTAACCCCACTGTGCGCTATCGAGGCCGTAGTCGCGAAACGGTGCTGCCATTCCGTCCGAGGCCCCACGAGGATGGATGTAAATGCACGCGTCGAGCGCCTCCGCCGCTTCCAGGAACGGCCAATACTTCGGATTGTCGAGATATTCGCTGTTGGTATGCGAGTTCAGGATGAACCCGTTGAGTTTCAACTTGTTGATGGCGCGATCCATTTCCTTAGCCGCGCGCTTCGGAGACTGGGGAGCGAACGTTGCAAGTCCCGCGAACCTCGTGGGATGCCGCCGGATGACATCCGCCAACCGGTCGTTGGCCTGCGTGGCGAGCTCGGTGGCTGTATCCGCGTCAAACATTTGCACGCCGGGTGCCGTGAGAGAGAGCAGATGCATGTCCACGCCATTTTCGTCCATATCGCGGAGCCGCTCGTCCTCGAGATCGATCAGACGCGAACGCATTCGACCCATCGGAGAGTTGTCGCCATCCGGAGCGTCGTAGATGCGCTTTACCAGAATCATGTCTGAGCTTTGGCTGGGAGAACGCGCCACGTCCCTGAGCGCTGCAGCCACTTCGCGAGTCGAAAACGCCTC
>JASHWB010000323.1 GCA_030044295.1 Candidatus Acidiferrales bacterium | reverse complement strand
TTTGCGGGATGGACCACAATCAGATGCACAGTTTTCTGAATGTTGTTTCCGAAGCGGATTACCAGCGATTCCTCAGGCGTGGTGAGGGCCGATGACGGCGGTAAAACTATCCAAGGGGCGCGCGTGAGCCAGTCGCCGCAGCCCGTTCATGCGCCGCTGGACGCGCCCTCGGGATTTTTCCGCCGGTACGTTTTCAGCACGGATCACAAAACTATTGGGCTGCAATATTACTTCCTGGCGCTGGCGGCGGTGACGGTGGGCATCGTGCTTTCGCTGCTGATGCGGT
This sequence comes from Candidatus Acidiferrales bacterium, assembly GCA_030044295.1. Taxonomy (GTDB): domain Bacteria; phylum Acidobacteriota; class Terriglobia; order Acidiferrales; family UBA7541; genus Palsa-295. The sequence continues at coordinate 12,772 of JASHWB010000323.1, read as the reverse complement.
TTCATCTGGCGTGGCCCAGCGCGCATTTGCCGTTTGTAAGCGGCGGTGTGATGCGGCCGGAGCAATATCTGGCGCTGATGACCATGCACGGCACGATCATGATTTTCTTTGTGCTGACGACCGCGCCGCTTGGGGCATTTGGCAACTATTTTCTGCCGATTCAAATCGGCGCGCCGGATATGGCGTTTCCGCGGCTGAACATGCTGTCGTTTTGGTTCACGCTGCTTGCGTTTGCGTGCATGCTTTCGGCGTTTGCTGTGCCGGGAGGAGCACCGATCAGCGGCTGGACAGCCTATCCGCCGCTCAGCGGCATTGGTAGCGTCACGGGTCCAGGCGAGGGCATGGGCCAGACGATGTGGATCGTCAGCATCGGAATTTTCTGCATCGCGTCGCTCTTCGCGTCGATCAACTTCATTACCACCACGATCGAAATGCGCGCGCCGGGAATGAGTCTGACGCGCATGCCGCTGACGGTATGGGCGTGGTTCGTGACAGCCGTGATGGCGCTGCTTTCGTTCGGCGTGCTGCTGGCCGCGCTCGTCATGCTGGTGCTGGATCGTTCCGCCGGAACGAGCTTCTTCACGCCCGCGGGTTTGGTGATCAACGGCGAGCTGCAAATAGGCCGGAGCGGCGGATGGCCGCTATTGTGGGAGCATCTTTTCTGGTTTTTCGGGCACCCGGAAGTTTACATCGCGATCTTGCCGGGCATGGGAGTGACGTCGCACGTCATCTCCAATTTTTCGCGCAAGCCGGTGTTCGGTTATCGCGCGATGGCGGCCACGCTGTGCGCGATTGGATTTCTCGGGTTTCTACTGTGGGGCCATCACATGTTCGTGAGCGGCATGAACCCGTATTCGAGTCTGGCGTTTTCGGCGCTGACGCTTTCGATCGGCGTGCCATCGGCCGTGAAGACGTTCAACTGGCTGGCGACGATGTGGGGCGGAAGGATCCATTTCGACACACCGATGCTTTTTTCGATCGGGTTCGTATCGTTTTTTGTCACCGGCGGGCTTTCGGGGATTTTTCTGGCGCAGCCGGCGCTCGACAACATGCTGCACGCCACGTATTACGTGGTCGCACATTTTCATCTGGTGATGGGAGTGGCGGCCATTTTCGGGATTTTCAGCGCGACGTATTACTGGTTTCCGAAAATGTTTGGCCGGATGATGAGCGAGCCGCTCGGCAAGTTGCACTTTTGGCTGACGTTCGTCGGTGCCTACTGCATTTTCATGCCGATGCATTTCGAAGGGCTCTACGGCGGCATTCGCCGCTACGCCGACTTGAGCGGCGATACCTATCTCTCGGCGCTCGCGCCCTTGCACCGATTTATGACCGTTGCGGCGTTTGTGACCGCGGCCGCGCAGCTGATTTTCTTCTATAATTTTTTCCGGAGCCTGGCGAGGGGCGCTAAGGCTGCGGAAAACCCGTGGCGCGCCACAACGCTCGAATGGGCCACGGCGTCGCCCCCGCCGGTCGATAATTTCGCGGGGGCGTTTCCGCGCGTTTATCGCGGGCCGTACGAGTACAGCGTTCCGGGAGCGGCGGAAGATTTCACGCCGCAGCACATTCCTCCGGATGAGGCGACGGGTGTGACAGAGGGCGCGGCAAATGCATGAGAGCGCGGTAGCGGATCGCGCGGCGATGGCTGCGGGCGGCGGCAGCGGCGGATTTATCGCCGGCCGATGGCGAGGAGACGGAGGAGGGTCGTCGCGAACGCCACGGCGCGCGTACGTGACGGGCATGGCGATCGCGTTGAGCGCTATCGCGATGTTTTTCATCGCCATGGTGAGCGCGGCGGTGGTCCGCAGAGGAGCGCCGAGCGGAGATTGGCAACCGCTGCGAGCCAGCGGGGCACTCTGGCAGGTTCTGCTGCTCAACACGATCGCGTTGGTGGCGAGCAGCCTTACGCTGGCACATTCTCGATCGCGCGCTCGGTCCGGTGACGCTGCCGAATTCCGGCGATGGTGGCTCGTCACATCTGCGCTCGGACTGTTCTTTCTCGCAGGCCAACTGTTCGCGTGGCGACAGCTTGTGGATGCCGGGCTGTATCTGGCCACGAATCCGAGCAGCAGCTTTTTTTACCTGGTCACCGCGGCGCACGGGGTACATCTGGCTGGAGGAATCGCGGCGCTATTGATCGTGGCGTTTCGGCCGGCGCGGAGAATAGCGCAAACGACAGCGATCGAAGTGACGTCGATGTATTGGCACGCGATGGATGTGATTTGGATTTGCTTGTTTCTGTTCCTATGGTTCGGAGTGCGGGCATGAACCGCTTGCGGCAGGTTATCAGAGATCACGCGAGCCGCGTGGCCTGCACGATCGTTGCGTCATTGGCCGCAATGGCGTCGATTGCGCGGCAGGCCGCAGCGCAAGGTTGCGCCATGTGTTATCAGAGCGCGGCGGCAACGGGAGATCGCAGCCGCGTGGCGCTGCAACACGGGATTCTAATTTTGCTGATTCCGTCGGTTGGTCTGTTCGTGGGAATTTTCGGATTGATTTACAGCCGGCGCAACGTAAGCCGCTGACCCTCGCAGAAAATGGGCATGCGGGAGCCGCCCGAGGCAGCTCCCGCTAATCAGCGCGCGTTACTTTTCGGGGCCGAGGCCGGTGCAGATGGTTACAGCGGTGTTCGGATTGATGGCACTCGAGTCAAACTCGATGTGCTGGATTTTTCCTTGCTTGTCGATCACGAAAGTCGTCCGGCGAGCCCATTCGTAGCTGTCTCCGCCCATCGGGTACTTTCTGAGAATTCCGTATTCGGTCATCACCGTGCGGTTCATGTCGCTGAGCAGCGGGAAAGTGACGCCGATTTGCTTGGCGAACGCGCCGTTCGCAGGCATGCTATCCGTGCTGATACCGAACACCACCGAGCCGCTCGCTTCGATCTTAGCCAAATCAGACTGATAGGCTTTTAGCTCGTTGGTTCAACCAGGTGTGAATGCGAGCACGTAAAAAGCGAGAATCACGTTGTTCTTGCCGCGATAATCGCTCAGCTTAACCATCTTTCCCTGGTCGCTCGGAAGAGTGAAATCCGGCGCCATCTGGCCGACTTTCAAGTTCGTCGTTGCGATCTGATCGTTTTGCCGCGGCGCGGCTGGAATTTGCGCCGCGAGCAGAAAGAACGCGAAGCAGCCGGCGAGGGCTATGGCCAATCGCTTCATGCACGACCTCCTTTGGAGTTGCATAATGAGGAATTATAGGCGCATATAGGCGGTGTTTGAAAGCACTTGAGGCGTTGGCCATGCCCTTTTGCAAGTCCCATTGGTTGGCCGGCTGCAAGAGATGCCGAACACTTAGACGCGTTCCAACTCCGCAAGCATGAACGTTTCGCTGGGATTTTGGTGCAACCCGAGCCAGAGGTGGTCCGGCTTGGAAAGAAATACTTGCACCACGCGAGGGTCGAACTGCGTGCCCGAATAGCGCTCGATCTCGTCGCGCGCCGCGGCGATCGGCAACGCCTTGCGGTACGGACGGTCGGAGATCATCGCGTCCAGCGTATCGGCTACCGCGAAAATCCGGGCCCCGAGCGGGATTTGTTCGCCGCGCAGGCCGCGAGGATATCCGGTGCCATCGAAAAACTCCTGGTGCGCGAGAACGATCTCAGCAGCTTCGCGCAAGAAGGGAATTCGCGCCAGCACGGAATATCCGATCTCGCAATGGCGCCGCATGATTTCGCGCTCTTCAGGAGTCAGCGGCCCTGGTTTCCGCAGAATGTGGTCCGGGATGCCCATCTTCCCGATATCGTGCAGAAACGCGCCGCGGGCGATTTGCCGCATCAGCGCTCTATCGACGTTCATGCCTTTTGCGATGGTGATGGTGAACGCCGTGACGCGCTGGCAGTGGCCCTCGGTTTCGGCGTCCTTCGCGTCGAGCGCGCCGCCTAACGCTTCGAGTGTGTAGTCGTACGATTGCTCTAAATCTTGCAGCGCGACGGAAAGCTGTTGGGTACGCTGCGCGACCAACTGCTCGAGATCGCTTTGATACGCTTGATTTTCCATCACCAGGCGGCGGTGCTCCAGGGCACGGCGCACGCTGAGATAGAGCTGATCCTTCTCGAAAGGCTTCAGGATGTAATCGTAAGCGCCCGCGCGGATCGCCTCCAGCGCGATGGATATGTCGTGCATGGCGGTGACCATGATCACCGGCACATCCGGATCGGCGCGGCGCAGTTCGGAGAGCAGCTTCATGCCGTCCATTTCCGGCATCACGATATCGCTCATCACCAGGTCGTAAGTGTCCTTGCGAAACGCTTCCAGACCCGCGCGGCCATTGACGCACGGAACGCAGTGATAGCCCTGCGCTTCCAGCAGGGTCGACACCACTTCGCGAATCGCTTCTTCGTCGTCCACGACTAGGATTTTTTCGTTAGGCATCGGGGCTCCGTCGCGAGGCCCATTATAAGGCACGGCACACACGCCACGGGCGTTCGTTGCCCTATTGTTTAACCGTGTGCTAGGTTTTGTAATGGCTCTCTGATACCCACGTAAACTATTGCGATTTGGGGCACGAGGCGGACTCGTGTCGCAACTTGCTGTTCGATGATATTTCTCTCCAATCCGGGATTTCTCGCCGTTGCGTTCATGGAATGCTCGGCGGCGTTCCTGCTGCTCGTGTTGTATTGGCTCCTGCTGCCCGGGTTCCCGGCGCGCTTCTTTCGCCTGTGGCTGGGTGCTTGGACCGTTTATGCGGGACTGGAATGCCTGCGAATCGCGTCGATTTGGCGCGGCGGCAATGGCGAATCCATCGCGGCGACGCTGGTGTCTCCGATCGTCGGCGGGTTGGTATTGGCCGCCGCGATCGAGTGTGCGGGGAACGACAAGCTCCTTCGCTATTTCCTGGCGTCTGCGGTCATCGCCGAAAGCGGTTTGGTGGGTTTGCGCTGGGTTGGTTATCTGCCGCGGACCGAGCAGTGGGCTAGCGCGATTCTCACATCGGCTCTCTATATGGCTGCCGGATGGATGTTGTGGCGCTCGCAATCGCGGCACCGTGGGATCGGCTGGAAGATTCTGGCCGCCACTCTGCTGCTAACCGGCCTTGATGGACTGGACCGGCCGGAATGGATTTTCCAGCAGTTCGGTTTGTTTCGAATCTCGTTTCACGGTCTTTTGGGAATTGCGATGGGAGTGGCCATGGCTGTGCTCGTTCTGGAAGCCAGCCGCTCTCGCGCCGAGGATCTGAACGACCGCCTTCGCCGCCTGGCCGTGATCAGCGCGGAAGCGATGCAGAGTCCGCGATCCGACGAAGTGTTTCAGGGGATTTTGCGCCACGTGGTCGAGAGTCTTGGCGCTACGCACGGACTTGTGCTGCTCTTTGACGACCCGGCGCGGTGGGCGCGCTTCGGAATACGCGGATGCGTCGGGTTTTCCGATGCCGAGCGTAGCGTGCAGGCGCGTTTTTCACCAAACGAGCTGTGGGTGGAGAAGGTGTTGAGCGGGGAGCAGCCCCTGATCACCTCTGCCCGTGGGGGAGCGGATGCGGACGAATCACCGCTGCGGCGGTGGATGCAATCCGAAAATATCGCCGCGATGGCCTTGATTCGCATTCCGGGGAAAAATAGCTCCCTTGGGATGCTGGCAATCGGTTCGAGCGAGTCGCGCGCATACGAAAGCGAAGAACGACACTACCTGATGAACGTAGCCAACCTGCTCGGGTTGACCGTGCAAAACCTGGCGCTGATGGGAACCGTTTCGTCCTCGCAACGGCAGTGGGAGGACACGTTCGATTCCATCGACGATCTGGTCCTGGTCCATAACTCGGATGGACGGATTCTAAAAGTCAATCGCGCGCTGGCCGCGCGCCTGCAGACACCACCGCGCGAGATCGTAGGGCGGACCGTCCGCGAAGCGCTTCGCCAGGGCAATAGTCCCTGGAACCGCTGCCCGTACTGCGAAAGCGCCGCTGGCGCCGCTGAGAAATTCGATTCGTCGTTTGGCGGATACTTTCATTCGACGGATTCGGCGCTGCACGATTCTGATGGCAAGCGCCTGGGTACGATCCACGTTTTGCGGGACGTGACCGTCCGGCGCCAGGCGGAGAATAAGTTCCGCACGCTGTTCGAAAAGGTTCAGGAGGGCGTTTTTATTTCGACTCCTGACGGCCGTTTCGTGGATTTCAACAATGCGTTCATGCGGATTCTCGGATACGACTCCCCGGGAGAACTACTGGCGGCCGACGTGTCCTCGCGCTTTTATGTTGATCCAGGCGACCGCGAGCGCAGGCAGCGGCTACTGCGGGAGTACGGAGAAATCGCCGACTTCGAGTTCCGCTTTCGGAGGCGCGACGGCGAAATCCGCACCGCGCACGAATCGAGCTTCGCCACGAGAGACGAGTCCGGCGCTACTGTGGCCTATCAGGGATTTTTGCTGGACATCACTGAGCTGAAAAACGCCGAAGCCGATATTCGGCGCCGCAATCAGGAATTACTCGCTCTGAACGCCATCGCGGACCTGTTGGGCCAAAGCCCCGCTTTGGAAGAAGGGCTGCACAGCGCGCTCTTGAAAATCAACGAGATTTTCGCTCTCGACATCGCAGCGGTGTTTTTTCTCGATGAAAAGAGCAGAAAGCTGGTTCGTCCGGTAACCGCCGGACTGCGGCCCGAAACGGTTCGCAAATTCGATCAGATCGAGCTGTCGCCGTCACTGATCGATCAGCTTCGCCGCGTGCGCGCAACCGTGATTTCCGGGACGGCGCCCAATCTTCCACAAGCATTTCGGGATCTGCGTGGCAACGAACAATTGGCGGTATCGCAGATTGCCGTCCTTTGGTCGAAGGATCGCATCATGGGGGCGCTGGCGATTGGCTGCCGCGAAGCGCGGGAGTTTTCGGCGGCTGAAATCAATCTGATTTCGGCGGTCGCCAACCAGATCGCCACGGCGATCGACAAATCGCTGCTGCTCGAACAAACGCGCGAGGCCTATGAAACCTTGCGGCGCACGCAGCAACAGCTGCTGCAAAGCGAGAAAATGGCCGCAGTCGGACAGCTGATCTCCGGAGTCGCGCACGAGCTGAATAATCCGCTGACCGCAATTCTGGGCTATAGCCAGCTTCTGAATTCAGAGGATGTGTCCGGCGCGCGCAGCCAGGAATACGTGGAAAAACTGCATCGACAGGCGCAACGCACCCATCACATCGTACAGAGCTTGCTGAGCTTCGCGCGCCAGCGGAAACCACACCGCGCACCTGTGAACCTGCACCAAATTCTCGAAGACACTCTCCTCCTTCGCGAGTACGACTTGCGTGTGAAGAAAATCCGCGTGCACCGCGATTTCGATCCGAACTTGCCGGCCACGTCAGCCGATTTCAACCAGTTGCAGCAAGTCTTCCTGAATATCCTGAATAACGCGATGGATGCGATTCACGATACTGGGGAGCCGGGCGAAATCTGGATTCGCACCCAGGCTTCGGATGGTCGGCTGCGCGTGGAATTGACGGACAGCGGTTCCGGCGTGCAGAGTCCGCATCGCATATTCGATCCCTTCTACACGACGAAGCCCGTTGGCAAAGGGACTGGACTGGGCCTAAGCATCTGCTATGGGATCGTGAAGGAGCATGGGGGCGATATTGAGGCGCGGAACTCTCCGCCGCGCGGCGCAACCTTCGTGATCACCTTGCCGCTATTGCTGGGCAGTTCGTCTCCTATGCCGGACAACGAATCCGGTACGAAATGCTTGTTACGCGGCAAAGTCTTGTTGGTGGACGAAGTGGAAACCGTGCTGCAGCTCGAAGAGGAGGTACTAGGCGCCGCGGGCGCATCCGTCCGCTTGGCGCGAAGGCCAGACCAAGCCATCGAAATTCTAAAGCGCGAGCCGGTCGACGCCATAGTATGCGACGCAAAGCTGCACGGCGAAGATTCAGTAGCCGAGCTATACGGGTGGATCGAGAAGGCGCGGCCGGAGTTGAGCTCGAAAGTCCTGTTCACGATTTCCAGCGCGGGCGAGGAAGAGACGCTAAAATTTCTACGTGCCAAGGGCTGCCCGATTCTGCGCAAGCCGTTTCAAATCGATGAATTTCTGGCGGCGGTGAAGAGAGTGCTCTCATCTTCCGTCCCTAGCCCCGCGCGAACTTGACGTCGTGAGACACTTACGTTCTTTCCGGCAAACTACCCCTTGCGGTTCGATCCGTTTCGCCGCATTCTGACAGCGCAATTTCCCATGATCCGCACTCTCTTCACCGCAAAATGCTCCAACCAGGTTCGGTCCATGTCTACACCGTTCTCTGGTGGACATATATGGACTTTGCTGTGCTTCACGTTTTCCGCGTGCCTGGTGATTGCCGCACCGGCTAGGTCCGTGGGAGCCGCACAGTCTGCATCCCCTCCCGCCGGGAAGCTCGGTCCAAGCGCCGCTGCGGGAGAAAAGCTATACGCCCAATCCTGCGCTTTCTGCCACGGCTCGCGCGCGCTGGGAGCCCAAGCGCCGAGCCTCCGGAATCTTGGGCTTAGTGTGAAGCAAATCGAAAATATCGTCTCCGGCGGCCGGACTGCCTCGGGAATGCCCGCATTCAAGACTAACTACAGTTCCACGCAGATCAGCGAAATCGTAGCTTACGTTTTATCGTTTTCCGGCAATCCCGTGGCGGCGAAAGGCGCTGAAGCGAGCGCGGCTTCGATGCCGGGCGGCGAAATCTATGGCACCTACTGCGCCACGTGCCATGAGGCGGGCGGCGCTCCCTATTTGAACCACAACGTTTTGAAGCAGGCGACGCCCGATTACATCGTGTACATGCTGTCCGCCGGCACGATGCACGTTCAGGGATCGAGGCTGACGCCGAAGCAGCGAGCGGATGTGGCTGAGTTCATCACGGGGAAAAAATTAGGCGCGACTCCATCGCTCGCGCACCCCGCGAATCCGTGCTCCAGCGCCCCGCCTTACGGTTTTGCCGGTCCGGCGTGGAATGGCTGGGGCGCGAGTTTGGACAACGCCCGTTTTCAATCCGCCGCCGACGCTGGACTCACAGCCGATCAGGTACCGCAGCTGAAGCTGAAGTGGGCGTTTGGATTGCGCGGCGGATTTACATCTTACGCGCAACCGACGGTGGCGGGCGGGCGCGTATTCGTCGGCGGACCACTTGGCGGCGTTTATTCGCTCAGCGCCTCAACCGGCTGCACCTATTGGGCTTTCCATGCGAACGCCGGCGTTCGCACAGCAATTACGATCGGACCAGATAATCACGCGTATTTTGGCGACCTCCGCGCGAATGTGTACGCCCTGAGCGCCGAGACCGGACTTCCGCTGTGGCAGACGCGCCTTAGCACGCATCCCTACGCGCGAATCACCGGATCGCCGGTGCTTTATAAGGGCACTTTGTATGTTCCGGTTTCCTCGCGTGAGGAATGGATGGCTGCGGATCCGCATTATCCCTGCTGCACGTTTCGAGGATTCATCGCGGCACTCGACGCGCGCACCGGGAAGATTCTGTGGCAGACGTACACAATCAATGAGTCTCCCCGTCCCACGCACAAAAACAAAATCGGCACGCAGTTGCTCGGTCCCTCGGGCGGAGGGTTGTGGTCCACTCCAACGATCGACGCCGAGCGCGGCTTGCTCTACATCGGCGCGGGAAACAATTACTCCGATCCCGCCACGCCGATGAGCGACGCGATCCTGGCTATCGACCTGCAGACCGGCAAGATCGCGTGGTCGCGCCAGATCACGCCCGACGACACATACAACATCAGCTGCTATCGCGACGATCGAGCGAATTGCCCCGCGAAGCAGGGGCCCGATTCGGATTTCGGTTCCTCGCCGATTTTGCGTACCCTGCCGGACGGCAAGCGCATACTCGTTGTGGCGCAGAAATCGGGAATTATTTTCGGTCTCGATCCGGATGACAACGGGAAAATCCTCTGGCAGACGCGTATTGGCCCGGGTGGTCCTCTGGGCGGCATTGAGTGGGGACCCGCGGCGAGCGCGGACACGGCCTTCGCGGCTCTCTCGGCTTTGACATTCACCCAAGGTCCGAAGGGTTTGATGCCAGACCCAAAGGTCGGCGGCGGCATGTTCGCATTGAGCCTGAGCGACGGCCATGTGTTGTGGAAAGCCCTGCCACCGCCGGGCGGCTGCACCACCCCACAGTGCAGTCCCGCGCAATCCGAGGCTGTTTCAGCGATACCGGGTGTGGTGTTTTCTGGCTCTGATTCCGGCCATCTGCGCGCCTACTCGACAGCGGATGGCAGGATTTTGTGGGACTTCGATGCGGCGCGGGATTTCAAAACGGTTAACGGCATTCCCGCGCGTGGCGGCGCCATAGATGGCGGAGGGCCGGCCATCGCCGGCGGAATGGTTTTCGTCGATTCGGGATATGGATCCATTTACGGAATACCGGGAAACGTGTTGTTGGCGTTTGGTCCGCAATGATTTCCACCCGCGATCGATTCCAGATCGACACTTCGGAGTTTCCACAAATGAGAATGGCCTCGCGGTGGCGAGGCCGCCCCGCGGCGATTGCTCTCTTTGCGTTCGCTTTCGCGGGTGCGGCATTCGCGCAACGATCATCGCCGCCGGCGAATCCTCCAGTTGCGCCCAGCGCGGCCACTTCTCCGACGGCTGCGCCCCACAGTGCGGCGTCTACGAACCAATCCACTCCGGAATCCAATCAGGCGTTTTTAGCCGCGGCGGACGAAGTGCTCGCCCAAATGAGCCAGATTCTCGACTTGCCTATCAAACAGCCGCTGAAAAAGAGCTTGCGATCGCGGGAGCAAATACGCGCTTACCTCATCAAGGAAGAAAAAGACGGCGAAAGCGAGGCGCAGCGTTACGCCGACGAGAAATCACTCGAAGCCTTCGGCCTGCTTCCAAAAAATTTCCCGCTCGATTCGTTCATGATCGATTTGCTTACCGATCAGGTGGCCGGGATGTACGATCCGAAAGCCAAGGAGTTCTACATCGCGGATTGGATACCGGTCGACGACCAACGCGAAGTGATGGCGCACGAGCTCACTCACGCGCTGGAAGATCAGTCTTTTCACATCGAATCGTGGATTAAAGCCGCGCGGCCCAACGACGACGCGGAGCTAGCTCGCGACTCCGTCAGCGAAGGCAGCGCGCTCGCGGCCATGGTCGATTACACGTTGCGCGACGAGCACGTCGGCGTGCGCGATCTGCCGGCGATGTCCGACCTCATCGGAGCCGGCGTGATGGGGAGCGTGACGAAAGATCCCGTTCTCGATAAAGCGCCGCAATACATTCAGGACTCGTTGATGTTTCCGTATCTCGAGGGCGCGGCATTCTCTCAGCAATTTCTGAAGGCGCATGCCGGATGGGCCGACCTCAAAATACTGTTTGAGAATCCTCCGGTTTCCACGCAGCAGATCATGCACCCGAATCTTTACTTGAAGGGAGTCAAGCCGGTTGCCGTCACGCTTCCGAAATGGAAGCACGTGGTTCCTCGCGACTGGAAGTTGCTCGAAGAAAATGTGATGGGCGAGTTCGGACTGCAGGAGGTGCTTAAGCAATTTCTCGGAGAAGCTCGCGCTGAAGCAATCGCTCCGGCGTGGGCAGGCGATCGCTATGCGGTGTTCGAAGATCCGCGCACGGGCCAGACGCCCCTCGTTTTTCTGCTTACGCTTGATAGCAGCGGTCACACCGCTCGATTCTTCAGCGAGTTCAGCGACGTGCTCGCGAAAAAATATTCGTCGCCCGCAAACGTTCGCAGTCAAAACGAATTCTTGCAGTTTCAAACCGCGGTCGGCGGCGTATACCTGCGCTGCGTGGCGGCCGCGTGCCTTGACGTGGAAGGCGCCACGAGCGCCACGTTCGATGCTGTTGATCGCGCGATCGGCTGGTCCCCAGCGCCTGACGCAAACGCTGCAGCCGCAACCTCCACGAGTACGCCGCCGGGTGCGAGCACACGGCTGGCCGCCTCCGATCGACGCGAAGCCGAGCTTGCCGCAAAGTGATCACGCGCGGAGAATAACTGAATTCCAATGTTCGAGTCCCAGCGAATCCCGGAACCAGAAGTAATGGACGACTCAGCCGAGGTCGATGCCTATTCGTCCGCGGCGGCCCAGAAGTATCTGAATAAGATCGACGATACCTTCGTCGCTCACGCTTTGCGTCTGATCAATCGCCGCGAAAGGGGACGCGCGCTCGATATCGGCACCGGGCCAGGACAGATTGTCCTCAAACTGGCGCGCAGCCTCACGCGATGGAAATTCGTCGCTGTGGACCGCTCTTCACACATGATTGCCGAGGCGGTGGCAAATCTTGCGGCTGCGGGTCCGGAGCTGGCGGGTCGCGTGGAATTTCAGATCGCGGACGACAATGCGCTGCCGTACCCGGACGGAACCTTCGATCTCGTGGTTTGCAATTCCGTGCTGCACCACATGGTCGAACCGGAACGCTTGCTCGCCGAAATTGCGCGTCTGGCGAAGCCGCACGGCGCAGTTCTGTTGCGCGATCTTCGCCGTCCCAGCCGCTTGGCGCACAATTGGCACGTCTGGCGCTACGGACGCCGCTACGCGGGCAAAATGCGCGAACTCTACGAAGCATCCGTTCATGCGGCGTACATCATTCCGGAGTTGCAGCAACTCGTCGAAACATCGCGGCTCTCTGGCGTTCGCGTCTTCAACGGCCCGGTTACGCATATCGGCGTCGAGCGTCCAATAACCGAGTAATCCGGCGTTCACTTTGGAGACGCGGCAAAGGAAAGCGGAGCCGTCAGCCCCTGCTGCGTCCTGCCTTCCAACCTGTTTAGCCGGTGCTGGAAGCGTGACTTATATCGCTCGTAGACGCCGGGTTCGATCGTTCCAAGCCGATTGGATTTTCTGAGCATC
>JASHWB010000027.1 GCA_030044295.1 Candidatus Acidiferrales bacterium | reverse complement strand
CCGGCGAATCATTGGCAGCGGCGAGCTTTGGGTCACCGAATTCATCCTGACGTATGACGGCAAGCCGTCGTACACCGTGAGCATCATAGAGTTCGAGGGAGACAAGGTTGCGCGGGAAACACAGTACTTTGCGGATCCATTTGTGGCGCCCGCATTCCGCGCTCGGTGGGTCGAACGGATGGACACATAACGTTGCGGCGCGAGAATTCGCCGGCGACGCACCATTTGCGCTTTCGCATGATCGTCGAGAACGCAGACTAATGTCCCGGGGACCGCTGAGTTCTGATTAACGCGGTTGCCGGACAAGTCGAACCGCGCGATTTTGGGGGATCGTTACAGCACGTCGTCCGCCGGAGGGGCAAAAGATGAATTGGAAACGGTTGGCCGAGTTTGGGCTGTTGGGTAGCAGTGATTTGGAACACCACGCAATCCTGCTGGTACGTGTTTCGATCGGGCTGTTTTTCGCCATTTCCGGAGCAAACAAATTGTTTCGCGCCGGCGGCACGAAACCGGTTTTCGACACGCTCGTTAAGGCCAAAATCCCGTTTCCGCGACTGACGGCTTATTTCGTATCGGGTGTCGAGTTCGTTGGCGGATCCTTGGTGGCGGTGGGGTTTCTTTCGACCCCGGCATGCGTAGCTTTGTTGATCGATATGGTTGTCGCCACGCTGACCAACGCGATTTCCGCCATGCCAAAAGGGCTTTCGCCTCTTAGCTGGCTCGACGATTTCCTCTACCTTCCGGAAGTCCTGTATGTGCTCTTCTTTATCTGGCTGGTCTGCTCTGGTCCCGGAAAGTTCAGTGTCGATTACTGGCTCGCCGGCAAGCTAGGGATGTGATCGACCGAGCTTGCTGCTAGGGAAGGGCTGGGTGGGTATTACTACGATGTTTCAGCCGAACCCCGAGTCCTGATTAACGCGTTGACTGGCTTCTCCGTCTGGGTTACGCGGGCGGAGGGGCGCTGGTTTCGGCGGCGGCGAGGTCGGCGGGGCGGCCGTTGGTCAATTCGTCGAGCAGCGCAGTGCGGAGCTGCTCCTGACGTTCGGCGGTGAGTTTCGCGCCGGCTGAGGTGACGTAGAAAACGTCGATGGCAGTTTGCCCTTCGGTTTCGATCAGCGCGATTTCGATGTTGCAGTTGTGGCGCGCGAGCTGCGAGCTGATGCGGTAAAGCAGTCCAGGTCGATCCTGCGAGATCACCTCGATCAAGGTGCTGTGCGCCGAGCTTTGGTCGTCGATTTCGACGCGCGTTTCCACTTTCACTTTCGGCGGAACGTCCTTCGTGGAACGCAGGCGGTCGCGCAACATACGTCCCAGATCGGCTTTGCCGAGCACTACATCGTGAACGCTGCCCTTGAAGCGCTCCCATTCGGGAAGATTCAGTTCCAGGGTACGAAAGCGGTCGGTGAAAAAGAATTGATCGACGACGACCCCGTCTTTATTCGAAAACGCCGCGGCCTTTACGATGTTCATGCCCCACGCGGCAAGCGCGCCAGCCATGCGCGAAAAAAGGAACGGCCTGTCGGTGGTGACTAGCGTCAGCTCGAACCACTGGCGGCCGCGCGTCAGATCGAGCTGAACGGAATCGGTGCTTAGGCGGCTAGCCATATCGACGTGGCGAATTACGTCGCTGGCGGCTTGCGTCCGTAGGTAGCGGCGCGGCAGGCCTTCGAGAAAGTCTTCGAGTTTTTTCCCAGCGGCGGGCATCAGCGTACGGAGGTGCGTGACGAGTTCTTCGTCGCCGCCTGCTTGGACGCGATCGTCGGCGCTGCGCATCATCAGGTTGGCCGTGCCGATGTATAGCTGCCACAGGTTTTCAGCCTTCCATGGCGTCAGCGCTTCCGGATTGACGGATTTGATGTCCGCGTAGGTGAAGAGGCAGAGCAGTTTCAGATCTTCCGGCGACCGCATGTTATTGGCGAGTTGGCGAATCACCTGTGGGTCGAAAATATCGCGCCGCAGCGCGCTGCCCATGTCCAGATGACGCGCGATCAGGAAAAGGACTGTTTCGCGGTCCGACTGGTCCAAATCAAGGCGCGCGAGACACGTTTCCGCGAGCTGTAGGCTCCCGGTGATGTGATCGCCGGGCGTTGCGCCCTTGCCGGTGTCGTGGAGCAGCAGCGCGAGGTAAAGCAGATCGGGTTGCTCGATTTCATCCAGCAATTCCGCGTAGCCCTGGTCCCATTTCGATTGCGATTTGCGCAGGGCGTGCAGGCTCTCGATGGTACTGAAGGTGTGCTCGTCCACGGTGAAGCGATGGGAATAATCGCGGATCACCAGTGAGTCGACGACTTTGAATTCGGGCAGGAGCAGCCCGAGCAATCCGAGCGAATGCATGGCGCGCAGGGATTCGGCGGCGTGTGGCGCGAGCAAGATTTCCTGTAAGTAATGCCATAGCTCGGCGCCTTTCGGCGGCGCGGCGGCCAGCGCGGGTAAAGCTTCTTCCAACTGATGTTCGGCGGCGGAGCTAAGGCCTAGCCCATGCCGCGCTAAAAAGCGAAATAGCCTTAGCGCGAGCTGCGGATCCGCAATCGATTCCTGGCGCTGCAGAAAAATGCGGCTATCCACCACGGCAAATTCGGAATTGGACAGGCGCGAGCGAAGATTTTGGAACTGCTTATAGATCGAAGGCCTCGCGGCCGGAAATTCGTCGAGAAGCTGCAGAGCGACGCGATGAATCAGCCGGGCGTGGCCGAAATAGATGCGCATCCAATCGGAGGCGCTGAGCGGTTCGGAGACGGGCGCGCCGATATGGCGAGCCGCCGCTTCGTCCTGTGCTTCCCAGGCGAGCGCATTATCGTCGCGGCCGTGGCGGAAGTGCAGGAAGCAGCGCACGGACATTAGAAAATCGAGAGCGGCGTCGAATTTCTGGCGCAGCCACGGCGGCAGCAGTTCGTTTTCATCGGGCCATGCGCCGGTTTCGTCGATAGCCGCGATCAGCGCCAGCCAGCAGGCCAGGTTGTAGTCGCGCAGGCCGCCGGGTCCGTCCTTCACGTTGGGCTCAAGATGAAAGACGGTGTCGCCGAATTTGTTGTACCGAGCACGCGTAAGATCCGTGAGGCGCTGGACGATGGCGCGCGATTCGCGCGAAACCAGCTTGGGAATCAGTTGATCGTGCAGGCGGCCGAAAAGCTTGCGGTCGCCGGCCAGATACCGGCAATCGAGCAGTGATATGGCGAACTCGACGTTGTTCGGATCGAATCGTTCGCATTCCGCGAGCGTCCGCGTCGCGGGGCTGAGTTTCAGGCGCAAGTCCCAGATTTGCTGCGAAAAATTGCGGACCGGATTTTTCAGTTCGCGTTCGGCCCCACCCGCGTGGAGGAAAAGGATGTCGATATCGGAGAAGGGAAACAGCCAGCGGCGTCCGAATCCTCCGAGCGCAACGAGCGCCAGATTTTGCGGCCCCTCGGAATCCGGCGAAATATGCTCTTTCCACAATCGCAGGGCGATCGATTCGACGAGAGACGTGCGACCCCGCACAGCGGCGCGTCCATTTCCGCTCGACGCGAATTCGCGCTGAATTTTCGCCGACTCTTCGGCGTAAAAATCGCGCAGCTCGTTGCCGGACAGTGGTGTTGACATCGTGCGTGTTAAAAAAAAAGGAACGCGATCCGCCGCTCACGGACGCTTGAGAAATTCGGCCGCGCGGAGCGTCCAGGCGAACGTAAGGCGCCTCAGCGCGGCGCTGTTCGCGCGCCGGGAACCGCGGTGCTACAGGGCGCTATCGCCGCGTTCGTCGTTGCGAATCCGAATCGCGTCGTCGACTTTCGAGAGGAAAATTTTGCCGTCGCCGATTTTCCCGGTACGCGCTGCAGTGATAATGGTTTGCACGGCCTTTTCCACTAAATCGTCGGAGAGGACCATTTCTAACTTGATCTTGGGGATCAGATCGACCGTGTATTCACGGCCGCGATAAAATTCCGTGTGGCCCTTCTGTCGGCCGTGGCCGCGGGCTTCCAGCACCGTCATGCCCTCGACGCCAATTTCATGCAGCGCCTCTTTCACCGCATCCAGCTTCGAAGTTTGAATGACCGCTTCGACCTTTGTCATCGATAGTTGCTCTGGCACCGGAACGCGCGCTCGGCATCACTGCCTGCTGGTAAGCGGGCCTGCTTAGCGGCAAGCCCCAGCGCGCTTCGCCGGTTAGCTAGAGACCTCCCAATAATACCCTTCCTCGCCGTGCTGAGATAGATCGAGCCCTTGCACTTCATCTTCCTCGGCCACTCGCAGGCCGATCACCCAATCAACGATCTTCAAGAGGATCAGCGTGCCCACGATGGCCAGTCCCCACGCGATCGCCACGCCGACCAGCTGATTCAGAATCTGGTGGAAGTTTCCTTCGATGGCGCCCGACGGCAGTACCTTTCCCCTCGCGTCGCGGAATATCGGGTTGATCGCGCTCGAAGCGAAAACACCGGTCAGCATCGCGCCGATCGTTCCGCCCGCGCCATGGACGCCGAAAGCGTCGAGCGAATCGTCGTAGCCGAAGCGCGACTTCACGAAGGTGACCATCCAGAAGCAAAAGATCCCGGCGACAAAACCGATGATCAGCGCAGACATGGGACTGACGAATCCCGATGCCGGCGTGATCGCCACGAGTCCGGCGACGGCGCCCGAAATCGCACCGAGCGCGCTCGGTTTGCCGCGCACGAGCCATTCGGCTGCGCTCCATCCCACAACGGCCGCTGCCGCTCCGAAATGCGTGGCTACGAACGCGCTGGTCGCCAGCGCGCCCGAGGCAAGCGCGCTGCCGGCGTTGAAGCCGAACCATCCGACCCACAGCAGGCATGCGCCGACGAAGCTGAGCACCACGCTGTGCGGAGGCATCGGCTCACGCGGATAGCCGAGCCGCTTGCCAAGATACAAGGCACAGACGAGCGCCGAGACTCCCGAAGTGATGTGAACGACGGTACCGCCGGCGAAATCGAGGGTAGGGAAGCGGCCGCCGAGAGACGCGCTGAGGAATCCGCCTTTGCCCCACACCATGTGCGCCATCGGCGCATAGACGCAAATCGACCAGAGCGAGAGGAAAACCAGCAGCGCGCTGAATTTCATCCGCTCGGCAAAGGCGCCGGTGATCAGCGCGGGCGTGATGATCGCGAACATCAGCTGGAACATCATGTACGTCTGCGCCGGAATGGTGGGTGAATACGCCGGATCGGGCGCGAGGCCGACTCCGTGCAAAAAGAGATGATGGAAATCGCCTATGAAGCTCGTGCCTGGTCCGAACGCCAGACTGTAGCCGACGATTGCCCATATCACAGTGACCACAGCCATCATTGCGAAGCTTTGCATTATGGTGCCGAGAACGTTTTTCTTACGCACCAGGCCGCCGTAGAAAAGCGCGAGACCAGGTCCGGTCATCAGCAGCACCAGCGCGGAGCTGGTGAGCATCCACGCGTTGTCGGCGGAGGATTTCGCGTCCGCGGCGGTGCGTTCGACTGCGGCAATACGACCGGTATCGAGTACCGGCGCGACAAGCGCCGCGGGCGAGCTCAGCGATGCTTTCGACAATGACCCCGGCAACGCAGCGCCGCGCGCAGGCACAGCCAAAATCACAGGGGTGAAGCAGAACAGAAGGCAGACAAACGCGGCAAGCTTACGTGTCCAACGCGCACTCATAAGAAACTTTCTGTCTCCTGGATTCAGGAAAACATCATGTAAGCCGCAGGCGGGAAAGCCCGCAAACCGGTCTTCCGAACGATGCGTCCAGTTCTCCTATTTGGCTGCCGAAATTATACACGTTGCATCTGGGCGCGCAATCGCTGGCGCGATCCGAAACCTGACGAAGACGGGAGCCGCATAAATAAAATAAGGCTCGGCGGCGGCACGCGGTCGGCAGGGCGGGTGTAAGCTAGAGCGCAGCGGAGCGCTCTCGTCCGTTTTTGCTACGCTCCCAAGCTTGGGCAGGGAGTTGCCATGGCCAATGTCATCAAGCTTCACGTTAATGGTGGCGTTCAGGTAGTCAGCACTGATCCGCGCGCCAGCCTGCTTTCCGTGCTGCGCGACCAGCTCGACTTGACCGGCACGAAATATGGCTGCGGTGAGGCGCAGTGCGGCGCCTGCACTGTGCTGATCGATGGCCACCCTCGGCGATCGTGCATTACGCCGGTTGGCACAGCTGCGGGGCGGCAGATCACCACCATCGAAGGACTCGAGCAGCATGGCAAGCTGCATCCGGTTCAGGAAGCTTTTCTGACGGAAGAAGCGATGCAGTGCGCGTATTGTACGTCAGGCATGATTATGACCGCCGTGGCGTTTCTGAAATCGAACCCGAGCCCAACCGAAGAGGAAATCGCGCACGCCATGGAAGGCAACATCTGCCGCTGCGGCACCTATCCGCGCATTGTGGCCGCAATCCAGCGCGCCTCGCACCAGGGAACGCAATCATGACGAACGACCCGTCCATGCCTTTGGCGAACGACGCGCCCCTTGGATCTGGCTCGGAATCGGCGATAGAGCCGGAGCGCTACGAATTTCGCGCGCCGGCCGTGCATCACTTCGGATTACAGCGGCGGGACTTCTTCAAATTTCTCGGTGCGGGCGTGCTGGTGGTTTGCGCGCTGAAACAGGTTGCGGCGGCGCAGGAATCCGGCGCTCCACCGCCGGGCGGATTGGGTTTTGGTCCTCCCCTACCAAAAGAGATCAGCGCCTGGCTGCACGTTGGCGAAAACGGCGTCACCGTTTACACAGGCAAAGTCGAGATCGGCCAGAACATTCGCACGTCGTTGGCACAGGCCGTGGCGGAGGAGCTTCGTTATCCCGTAGGCAAAGTCGAACTGACTATGGGTGATACGCAGCTGACGCCTTACGACATGGGAACGTTTGGCAGCCGCACTACGCCGACGATGAATTTGCAGCTGCGCAAAGTGGCCGCTGCGGCGCGCGAGCAATTGATTGCTCTGGCCGCCACGAAATGGAACGTAGACGCACAGAAATTGAAGGCGGTGAACGGGCGCGTCGAGGTCGCGGGCACGAAAAGATCGATCGCGTATGGCGAATTGGTTGCAGCCCAGCAGCTCACTGCGGTTATTCCTGCCGACGATCCGCTGATTCCACCCGCGCAATGGACCGTCGAGGGCAAATCGATCTCGAAAGTGGATGGCAGAGATTTTGTTACCGGGAAGCACCGCTATCCTTCCGATCAGACGCTTCCCGGAATGCTGTACGGGAAAATCCTGCGGCCGCCGTCGTTTGGCGCGACGCTGGTTTCGATCAACGCGCCGTCGTTCGATTTAGCCGACAATGTAACGTTCGTCCGCGACGGAGATTTCGCTGGTGTCGCAGCAGCGACCGAAGCGGCAGCCACGCGGGCGCTAAACGCGTTGCAAGCCAAGTGGAACGAACAGCCGCAGATTTCGAATAGCGATCTGTTTGCTTATTTGAAAGGCAATTCCGTCGACGCGAAGGGATTCGAGGGCGCGCAGAAATACGAGACTGGCTCGGTTGATAAAGACCTCGCCGCGGCCGATCGTCAGCTCCATCAGACCTACACGGTTTCCTACATTCAGCACGCGCCGCTCGAGCCACGCGCCGCGCTCGCGCAGTGGTCCGGTAACATGCTCACGGTTTGGACCGGCACGCAGCGGCCGTTTGCCGTGCGTACGGAGGTCGCGCAGGCAACGCGCGTGCCCGAAGAACAGGTTCGCGTGCTCATGCCGGATATGGGCGCAGCTTACGGAGGCAAGCACACAGGCGAATGCGCCGTGGAAGCCGCGCGGCTCGCGCGCGCCGCGAACGCGCCGGTGAAACTAGTGTGGACGCGCGAAGAGGAATTTACATGGGCGTATTTCCGTCCCGCAGGCGTAATCGACGTTGCCGGCGGCATTCGCAATGACGGCGCTCTCGCCGCCTGGGACTACACCAATTACAATTCCGGCGCGGCGGGCATTCGCACATTCTACGAAGTGCCCAGCCAGCGTATCGTGTTTCAGCCCACCCGCTATCCCTTGCGGCAGGGCTCGTATCGCGCGCTTGCGGCGACGGCGAATCATTTTGCGCGCGAGTCGTTCATGGACGAACTGGCCCACGCTGCGAATATGGACCCGCTCGCGTTTCGCCTGAAGAACCTGAAAAACGACCGGCTGCGCGCCGTCTTCGCGGCCGCCGCGGAAAAATTCGGCTGGAATCGTGCGAAGCCGGCGCCAGGGCACGGCTTCGGGATCGCAGGAGGATTCGAAAAGGGCGGGAACGTAGCCACGTGCGTCGAAGCCGCCGTGGACCGGGAATCGGGCTTCGTGAAGATCGCCCGCGTGGTGGTCGCGTTTGAATGCGGCGCGATTGTGAACCCGGAAAACCTGAAAAACCAGATCGTCGGCGCGAACATCATGGGTATCGGCGGCGCGCTGTTTGAAAAAATCAACTTCGCCGGCGGCCGCATCCTCAACGCGCAGTTCTCGAAATACCGCGTGCCGCGCTTCAGCGATGTGCCTCCCATCGACGTCGTGCTGCTAGACCGGAAAGATATTCCGCCTGCCGGTGCTGGAGAAACTCCCATCGTTGGCCTGGCGCCCGCGATCGGCAACGCCATTTTCCAGGCTACCGGCAAGCGTCTCCGATCCCTGCCGATGATTCCCAACGGCCTGAATAGCGCATAGGGTGCGATAACGCATCTGTGACGCCTGTCCTTCCGGACAGGTCCGTCTTACCCGCGCCCCTTCTATCACTGACCAGAAGTGCCGCTCGGTGCCTATGCCGGGCGGCTGGGTCCCGGCGGCTTCCATAGCAAACGCAATAGAAATTCCGGAGCAACTTTTCGCGCGGCGCTGTGTTTGAGGGAATGTAGGGCCTCCACCCATAACGGTCGCGATACCCGGCGCGCTCACAGGCGCGCTGGGCGCACCGGTTCGGGGGCCGACACTTGAAATGAGCATCATCTAAACGGAGGAAACATCATGAAGATCGGGAAACTTATTTTGAGTGCAGCGGCCCTGATTGGTTTGTGCGCGCCGCTCACATTCGCACAGGACGTCAACCAGCGCAAAGTGAATCAGCAGGACCGCATCGCGAACGGCGTCAAGAGCGGACAACTAACGCCGGGCGAAACGGCGAAGCTTGAGCGCCAGCAGAAGAGTATTAACCATGAAGAGCACCAGATGCGCAAAGCGGACAACGGCCATTTGACGGCTGCCGACCGGCGACAGTTAAATCGGCGCCAGAACCGCGCTTCGAAGAACATCTACGCGAAGAAGCACAACGACCGCACCGGACACTAAAGCGTGATCGGTTTTGCAACGCAAGAAGCCCCGGCCTTGTCCAGCGCCGGGGTTTTCCTTCTGCGCCGGCTCATCATGCAAGAGGCCTATCAAACAGCGCCGCATGGGCTGGGGTAGCTACGGTGGGCGTCTTACGAATATTGCTTGTAGCGCGCCACGCGCACGTTCTTGAATTTGTCGTCGGCTAATTCGTAGTGGATGAAATTCAGCAGCCGCCGTATCTCGCCCTTCCGAAATGGCAGCTTTTCGTTGGGATAATCCCGCAAGCATTCAAATTCCGAATACATCTCGACGGCGATGCCGGTGTCGTCGATGACGAGGTAATTCGCCTCCACGAACTCGCGCACGTACTGATGAAAATCCTGGTAAAAATCGACGATTGCCTGCGGCCCTTCGAGCGAGAACGCCGGCAGCTCGATCACCACATCCTCCGCATAGAAGGGAACCATCTTGTCGTACATTTTGTTGTTGAAGTAGCCCAGGTAACGGTGGAAGTCATCTTTGGTCATGCCTTCCTCCAGTTCGATTGGATCACTCGGGCCCGTATGCGTGCGGGAACTTTTTTCGCCATTCCCATTGCGACCGCAAAATCGACACCAGGTCCGATTGCGCCGGCTTCCATCCGAGCACGCGTTGGGCTTTCGTGGCATCCGCCACCAGCCGAGGCGGATCGCCCGGCCTGGGCGCCTCCATTCGCGCCGGAATCGCAGCGGCGGTCACCTTGCGCGCACACTCGATCACTTGCAGCACGGAGTAGCCCTCGCCCGTGCCAAGATTCAGGAAGTCCGAGCTGCCGCCCTTGTGCAGATGTGCGAGAGCCAAAATATGCGCGTCAGCCAGATCGGCCACGTGGACGTAATCGCGAATAGCCGTTCCATCGGGCGTTGAATATTCCGTGCCGAAAACGGAGACGTGACGTTTCTCGCCCGTCGCGGCGGCCAGTACGTTGGGCACGAGATGCGACTCCGGCTGGTGATGCTCGCCGCGCTTTGCCGTCGCGCCCGCCGCGTTGAAGTACCGCAGCGCAATGAATTTCAGTCCGTACGCCTCATCGTAGCTCGCCAGGATTCGTTCGAGGAACAGTTTCGACCAGCCATAGGGATTCACGGGCCATTGCGGGCACGTCTCTGGAATTGGGACTTGCTGCGGCACGCCGTAGGTCGCGCAGGTCGAGGAGAAAACCACATGCCGGACGCTGGCCTTGAGCAGTGCGCTGAAAAGCCCTATTCCTTGTTCAACGTTATTCTCGTAGTACTTTGCGGGCTCGGCGACCGATTCGCCTACGTAAGCGAGAGCAGCAAAGTGGACGCATGAATCGATCTTATGCTCCGCGGCGATACGCGCTACCAGTGCCCGATCGCCAACGGAGCCCTGATAGAATGGCACGTCCTTATCCACGGCCGCGCGATGCCCGCGGGCGAGGTCGTCGAGCACCACCACATGCTCGCCGCTGGCCCGAAGCCGCTCGACCGTAACGCTTCCGATGTAGCCGGCCCCGCCGGTCACAAGGATCGCCATCGTTCCCCGTCCCTCGCGTTCAGATTGGGCGCGTCCAGATCAGGCACCCCAATTAGAGCCGCAACTAGCTTGCTGGATGTCTTGTGCGCTCGGATTATAGCCGAACCCCGGTTCGCCGCATTGCTGCGGCGGCCATCTGTCGCGGGCGCGCAACAAAAGTTCGCCTGACCGCGTAGTAAGATAAAGCGATGCAAGGAAATGGCCAGCCCGCGATTCGAGCCGACCGTCTAACGCGCCTCTACAAAATGGGTGAGACGACGGTCCGCGCGCTCGAAGACATTTCGCTCGAAATCGGTACCGGAGAATTCGTCGCGCTCCTTGGCACTTCCGGCTCCGGCAAATCGACGCTGCTGAATTTGATCGCTGGTCTCGACCGTCCCACTTCCGGCGCCATCTACGCTCACGGCAAGAACCTGGCGGAAATGGATTCAGAGGAGCTTGCGCGTCACCGCAGCCAGAGCATCGGCATGGTATTTCAGGCGTTCAATCTGCTGCCGCGCATGACCATGGCGGAAAACGTGGAGCTGCCGCTGCGTCTGGCCGAAGTGGACCGCAACGAGCGCGCACAGCGCGTCCGGGACGCCATCGAGCGTGTCGGCCTTTCCGCGCGCACCAACCACCGCCCCACGGAACTTTCCGGTGGCGAGCAACAGCGAGCCGCTCTGGCGCGCGCTCTCGTGAATCGTCCGGCGATCCTGCTGGCTGACGAGCCGACCGGCAATCTCGATAGCGCCACGGGAAAAGAGATCATGGACCTGCTGCGCGAAATCAACCTGTCGTTGCGCATGACCATCGTCATGGTTACTCACCAGCGCGAATTGGCCGAACGATATTCCGAGCGACTGTTGCTGATGCGCGACGGCAAACTCGAAGCCGACGGAGTCCGCCAGTGAAGATCGGTGACCTTACCGAACTCGCCATCCGCAACCTGCGCGAAGCGCTGCTACGCAATTCGCTCACTACGCTTGGCATCACGGTCGGCGTCGCCTCACTCGTGGCGATGCTTTCTCTCGGCGCCGGACTGCAGCATCTGGCGGATCAGCGCCTCTCGCAATCGGGGCTGTTTAACGCCGTGATCGTCAGCCCGCGCAATGGTTTCGGCGATTTCGGGGGCGCCACCACGCGCAATCAATCGCCGGTCGTCACGCCGCGCCAGCTGGACGATGTGGCCCGCGATCAGATCGGAAAGCTGCCGCACGTGACCGAGGTCTATCCAAACATCCGCTTCCCCACGGAGATTTATTTCAACGGCAGTCCGTATCCGACGACCGTCGCGGGCATTCCGATGTCCGACAGTTCCGATGGCGCGTTCGACGGCATGACCGGAAAATTCTTCTCCAGCGGCTCGGCCGACGAAGCCATCCTACAAAGCGAGTTCGCGCGCCAATTGATCGCCGGTGCTTCGCCAAACACGCCCCCGAACGCGCACGCGGGCAGCACCTCGCCAGAATTAACCGCGGAGCTGAACTCGCTCCTCGGCAAAGAAATCACGGTACGCTACGCCGAGCGCCAGCCGCTCGTGCAGCCGGCAGGAACGCCGTTGTCTAACGATGCGGAGGGCGATGCTCCCGGCGGATTTTCCCTTGTGCCGCATCAGCTGAATTTGCGCATCGTTGGCATCGTCGAAACGGAGCCTGCTTCCGGACTCGCCGGCCCCGGTCAGGGACGCCTGCTGATACCCGAGCGAGTGGCGGAGAAGCTCAGCGCCGCGCAAGGCAGTGATTTGCGCGCGCTTCTGAGCGGCGGTGGCTCGCAAACAACCTACCAAAGCCTCACCGTGCGCGTGGCAAACGCGTCGGAGGTCGAGCGTGCCGAAAGCGCCATCAAGGACATGGGATTTTCCGCATTTTCGCTGCTCGACGCCACGCGCAACCTGCGCGTCGTTTTCGCCGTGTTCGATCTGCTGCTCGGAATTTTCGGCAGCCTCGCGCTGATCGTGGCTTCGCTCGGCATCATCAATACGCTTGTTATGGCGATTCTCGAACGCCGCCGCGAAATTGGCGTCCTGAAGGCGCTGGGCGCAGCCGATCGCGACATCAAGGGCCTCTTTTTCGCCGAGGCAGGCGTGATGGGTGTGCTGGGAGGGATCTGCGGCGTCGTGTTCGGATGGCTGATCGGGCGCGCCCTCAATCTGGGCACCAACATCTATTTGGCGCGGCTGTCGCTGCCTTCCGCAACGATCTCCGTCGTGCCGTTATGGCTTGTGATTTCGGCAATCATTTTCGCTGTGATCGTGAGCCTCGCCGCCGGGATCTATCCTGCGTCGCGCGCCGCGAAGCTGAATCCCATCGAGGCCCTGCGCTATGAGTAGCGCTCCCGCAGCGAGTCTGCGGGAGTTCTCGGCGCGTGCTTGCACGGTGGCGCTGCTTCTGGGGGCGAGCCTCTTTTTCGCTGTGCCTTCGCATGCCGCGGCGCGCGCCGAGTGCAGCTCCGTGCCCAGCAAAATCCTGGGCCGCTCCGTGCCGTACTGCATTTTGCTGCCGCCGAGCTACGATGCCGACAAATCGCGCCGTTACCCGATTCTTTATTTCCTGCACGGCTTGCATGAAAACGCGGAAATCCTGCTCAATTCCGGCGGCTGGGACCTGATTCAGGACCTTTGGAACCAGCATCGCATTGGCGAATACCTGATCGTCACACCTTCCGCCGATAACAGCTTCTACATCAATTCGCTGAATGGCCGAGACGATTACCAAAGCTTTTTTATCCGCGAATTTGTCCCGTACATCGAACATCGCTACCGTGCGCGGGCTGAGCGCACCCAGCGCGGCATCGGCGGCGTTTCGATGGGAGGTTACGGAGCGCTGCGCTTAGCATTCTTGTATCCGCAGCTTTTCGTCGCCGTCACAGCGCACAGTCCCGCGCTCATCGACGAGCCCGGCGCGCAGCTCGCTCCCGGCGTCGCCGCTGAAGTCACCCAGTTTGTAGGCACTGCGTTTGGCTCGCCATTCGATGCCGCCTATTGGCGGCGCGAGAGTCCTTTCACAATCGTCAAAACGCGCCCGCGTCCGGCCGGTCTGAAGATTTATTTCGACTGTGGCATGCGGGACTCGTTTGGTTTCAATCGCGGCGCGGAAAAATTCCACCAGCTGCTCGACTCCCATGGCGTTCCCAACGAATTTCACCTATACCCCGGCAGCCACGATTGGGCCTATTTCGCGCAGCACATGCCCGCCTCGCTCGAATTCCAGTCTCGCGCCTTCGGTCTCCACCCATAATCCTTTCGCGGAGCCTCCTAAGCGTCGCTAAGGAACGTCCGCCATCGCGTTGTTCTTCTCGCCTGCGCGCAGCGCTGCGATGCACAGCTTTTCGCTCTCATCGCCGCATTCGTAAATCTGATAGACGGGCAAGTCGCGCTGCCGGACAACGTAGTCTCCGCCCTCGGTCGAAGTGGCCTCGTCATAATCGGCCAGCACGTAAGGATTACCCAGCCGTGCGCGAACGCGAAAATCAAGCGATCCTGGCTCGTAATTCCCGTAGCTGAAGCATCGCCCGATGCACGCGCGGTCCAAAATGTGCTGGATTAACACGCGAGTCGGATCCGGCTCCAGGATGCTTCCCGTCACGCGCTGTCCCGGCGGCAACTTGTCCACCAGCTGCACGATCTGCGATTCCATCCGGTTGATGCGTCCTGTGTCCTGCCACAGAAATGCGAAAAACAGCGCGGCGATCGCAACGGTTGCGGCCAAATGCCACTTGCGCGGGCGCATCGCGCCCAGCAAGCAGCACGCCAGCACGGCCGAAACCGTCGTGAAACGCTCCGTCAGCAGCGAAGCCGACGCCGCCTCCGCGTGCACCTGCACCGCTCCCGGCATAATCCAGGCCGAAAAAATCGCCAGGGCATACAACTGCGCCGGAATTGCGTAATGCGCCCAAGCCTGCTGTATCCACGTTCCTCGTTCGCGCCTGCGCAACGCCCAATCCACGGTGATCGCGATCAGCGCAAACGCGATCAGCCCGTACTCCACAATTCTGTAGCGCATTCCGAACAGCACCGCTTGGTCCGCGCCGTTGAAAAAGTAAAAAGGCTTGGTTGCCGGATCGATGTCGTAAAATGCGCCCAGAAACCGGGGCACTGTAAATAACGCCCCCGCCGCCAGCGCAAACCACAAAGCGTGCAGCCACCGCTCCGTCGATTCCGCCAGCCAAATATACGCACAGGCCGCCGCGAGCCACATGACTCCCAGCGGATTCGCCAGCAGCGCGAGCGGCGCGATCGCCGCCAGCGCCAGCCGATCCCATCTGGCGCCACGCCAGAAAATTGCCACGCCGAAAAACGCCAGTCCCAGCGACAGGTAGTAATTGAAGAAGCCCATCTCAAACGTCCAGCCATAGGCCGCCAGAGCCGCGCACGGCGCGACCAGCCAGGGCGCGCGCCACGTTGCCGCTGCGATCATGGCGAACGCGCCCCAGAAGAACACCAGCACCGCCACTGATACGGCGATCTTCTCGCCCGCGTGCAATCCGAAAATCGCGCCGAATCCGCTGAGCGTGTAGTCAAACAGGACGTTCGTCCACGGATGCGCGATCCACAGTCCCGGCAGTTCGCCGCGATGGATCAGTTGCACGAGCCATGCGTTATATAGGTGACTGCCCAGGTCGTCCGCTTCGATCTCGTGGTGCCAGAAACACGGAATCAGCAGGAGCGCTGAAATTACGCCAATTCGCAGCCAGTGGTCGCGCGCGAATTGCCACGCGATCCCGAAGGCGCCCGCAGCGCCTCGCTCGTCGGCTGCGGCCGTGGCGCCGCTCTCGACACTTGCGCCGCTCGTGGCGTAGTCGCCAGCCATAATCTCGCGTTCATTGTATCGGAATAGTTCGAGCTAAGGACTTGGTGCGGTGCTAAAGGAAGGGGATGCTCGGGCAAAGCTTGCTGCCTGGCTAGAGCGCCTCCGTCGAATACGGGAGGCGGGCGGAAGACTCAGCTGTGCTTAGCGCTTGGCCGTCTGCGTCGGCGCGGGCCGCGGCGCCGAATGCCCGGGCCGCTTGCGCTCCGAAGGATCCCAATCTTCGGGCGGAAACGCGATGCGCCAGAATACCGGCGAAGGCTCCGCGAATTCCACGCCCACTTCGATCCGGCCGCCATCGCGCTGGCCGATGTACGACACGGTGCAGGGCAGCTCTTCCGCCGTCTTTGTATTGATGATCGAGATTTCCTGCGAGCGGGCCACCGGCGTCGACAGCCGCACCATGCAGCCGTGCGCGTTCACTGAAATCGTGTGGGTTTTTTCTTCGAAGGTCTGGCCGACTTTCTTGCTCCGTACGAGCACCGGCATCGCGATGTGCACTCGGTGCGACCGCCGGCGTTCCGCCTGGCTTTCGCTCATGGTTGCTAGCGTGCTTCGTCCCTCAGCCATTCATTTCTCCCCGTTGGATCGTGCTCGCGCCCTGCGGCAATACGTTTTCGGGAGCCCGCGAGAATTGGTCCTCGAAGTAAGGGCTTAGCGGCACATCCCGCCTCTAAGCTCTCTATCGGCAATCTATCGACGCACTTCGACTGGGTCTATAGCCGATTGGTACTATCGCCTCTGGGTCGCGCCGCGTCTCTCCGCCAATTTGCCATGTTGCGCTCGGGAACATGCCAGCTAGGAACAGCCATTTCGCCGTTTCTCCCAGTAAAATCAGCCTGAAATCAACATCCAAGCGTGATCGCGGCACGAATCGGGACAGGTAACTTCTACCTGTCCCTCGACTGTACTTACGACCAGTTGCCGCTTTCGAGCCCTGTGCTATGGTCGATCTGTGATGTTGCGCGATGCGAAGACGGGCGCGATACGAGGTGTCAGGGCCAGCGGGATAAGCTCTGCCCGATGCAGACGGAGCGCGCCGCATGACCACCAGGACCAACTTCGGACGCCGCTTCTGAAGTGCGCGTCCTCGATTCCTAAATCGATACACTGTCCGATAGAGCGTATCGTAACTTGTTGTAAACACTCACAGTCCGCATTGCTAAATCGATACAGATCTACGGCAGTTTCCGGCTCGGCTGGTTCTACGTACCAATTGCTCGCTGCCACTCGCTTAC
>JASHWB010000322.1 GCA_030044295.1 Candidatus Acidiferrales bacterium | reverse complement strand
GCCGCCACGAGCGCGTGCCCGCCCTCGTGGTACGCGGTGTTTTTCTTTTCCTCGTCGGAAAGAAGCATCGACTTCCGCTCGACGCCCATCAGGACCTTGTCCTTGGCCATCTCGAAGTCGGCCATCATGACCAGCTTGCGATTCTGGCGAGCGGCCCAGAGCGCCGCCTCGTTCACCAGATTGGCCACGTCCGCGCCGGAAAATCCGGGCGTACCACGGGCGATAACGGAAAGGTCGACGTCGTCGGAAATAGGCACCTTGCGGGTGTGCACGCGCAGGATTTCCTCGCGCCCGCGAACATCTGGCCGTGGAACCACCACGCGACGATCGAATCGCCCTGGTCGCAGCAAAGCGGGATCGAGCACGTCCGGCCGGTTGGTGGCCGCGATCAAAATCACGCCTTCGTTGGACTCGAATCCATCCATTTCCACAAGCAGCGCGTTTAAGGTCTGTTCACGCTCATCATGCCCGCCGCCCAACCCGGCGCCACGATGGCGGCCGACGGCGTCGATTTCATCGATGAAGATGATGCAGGGGGCGTTCTTCTTGCCCTGCTCGAAAAGATCGCGAACGCGGCTCGCTCCCACGCCCACGAACATCTCCACGAAATCCGAGCCGGAAATCGAGAAGAACGGAACGTTCGCTTCGCCGGCAATCGCTCGGGCCAGCAACGTTTTGCCCGTTCCCGGAGGCCCAACCAGCAGGACGCCCTTGGGAATTCGCCCGCCGAGCTTCTGGAACTTCTGGGGATCCTTCAGGAAGTCGATGATCTCGTACAGCTCTTCCTTGGCTTCATCGATTCCCGCTACGTCCTTGAATGTCGCCTTCTTCTGCTGCGCGGTCAGCAGCCGGGCGCGCGATTTCCCGAAGCTCAGCGCCTTGTTTCCGCCGGCCTGCATCTGGCGCATGAAGAAGATCCAAATCGCGATCAGGAGTATGAATGGCAGCGAATTGATAGCCAGCGACAACCAGTCGGCGTTCTTTACTTCCTTGTAGTTATAGGCAACGCCCTTGTCTTGCAAAACTTTCGTGACGTCCGTAATCGCCGCATTGGCGACGGTCACGTTGTGAAACTTGGTCCCATTGCTGTACTCACCCTGAATTTCCGCGCTGTTCTGCGAAAGGTAGATCGTCACGTCTTTGACGTTGCCGCTGTCCACCTTGGAAATAAATGCGCTGTAACTGGGCTCGTCCTGATGCTCTGCCGGGCCCCCTCGTGACGCCATTTGCCACAAGACCACAGCCAGAGCGATCATCAGCACCCAAAATAAGACCGTACGAACTGTTGAGTTCACTTTTTACCTCGTCCCGAAGCCTTCCGGGCTGCCAGCGAAAGCCTCTCGCCCTGCCAATCCAGCAACCAAACGACAGCCAAGCCGCGCCAGCACTACCGCTCGTTCCCCACTCCCAATCCTCGCGAGATTAGACGCGCCGCTAAGATGGGAGTATTCAGCCACCGTATTCGCCCGACGTGCCATCGCGCGCAGCCACCCTGTTGGCTACAGGCGCTCCTCTTCGATCACCACCCCGGCCACTGTACTATCCCCAGCGCAGAATTCCCGCGCCGGAGCCATGCCTCGCGCCCAAACCACCCGTCCCGCGCTGTCCAGCACCGGCCACGCTGCCCGATGGCGCACGGATACGCGCCCCTCGACGAATAAGTGTTTGAGCTTGTGGATTGCACGACGTCCCAAGGGGCGATAGGCGTCGCCGGGCCGCCAGTTTCGTAAGGTCAATGGCATTCGAAGCAGGGCCGCGTCCAGGGCCAAGCATCCACCTACAGTCTCGCGCTCCCTGCACGTCCAGTCAATTACTTTCAGCCGAAAGCGGCAGTTTAGTTCCGGTACCGAAATAGTGGCACATCCGCGCTCCGGCAAGTCAATTCGGTAGGCATAACCGCCGAAAATTTGGCGTTTTCGGTCGGCACCGCCCTTGACCGGTCGTGCGGCTTCGGTCGTGAATTTCATCTCTCCAAAGCTCTTTTCGGCCGTCACGCCTCCTGGAAGTTCCGTGAAATGCCCGCTGCCAGAAACAGCGGCAAGTCGCATCACCTGTTCTACGTGCGACGCGGTCAATCCCCGCCGGTTGCCCCGCAGTTCCTGATAAATCCGCCGAATCAGCCGTTCTGTGAGCGCACGGGTTGGCATCGTTTCCGCGCTTGGGCTTGCCTTGGCGGTCTTTGGTGCAGCTGGCGAGGTCATCGGAGTAAGCAGATCGCTTGTACTGATCGAGAACGAGCCGTCGGCGCAACGAACCAGCGCACGGAGCCGGTTTTCGACCAGCGCGTTCCAGAACTCCTGCTCCTCGCGCGAAAGCCGCGCCAGTTCGTTCAGTCTTTCCACGACGCGTGGTGAAAACTCTCGCTTTAGCGCGGGAATGAGCCGCGTCCGGATTCGCGCTCGCACACGCTGCACGTCCCGATTGGTCGAATCCTCGCGCCAGGATTGCCCGTTTTCCCGCAAATAGGTGCGGAGTTCTTCTCGCTGAAGCACAAGAAGCGGCCGCACAACGCTTCCTGCCACCGGATAAATCCCGCCGAGGCCCGCCGGCCCGGTACCGCGGATCAGATGCGCCAGCACTGTCTCCGCCTGATCGTCTGCCGTGTGCGCCACGGCAATGCGGTTCGCTTGGCCTTCGCGCGTCAAACGCTCGAAAAACGCGTACCGCAGCCGCCGAGCGGCGTCCTCCAAATTCCATTTGTTCCGCTTGGCCGCCGCAGCCACGTCCTCGCGGCCAAGAACGAACTGCAAGCCGCCACTCCGCGCCAGATCGCACACGAACTCGGCATCCGCATCCGATTCCGCGCCTCGCAGGCAATGATCGAAGTGCGCCACCAGCAGCTTCACTCCCAGCTTCTCGCGAGCGCCTTCCAGGATTCGCAAAAGCGCCACCGAATCCGCTCCGCCGGAAACCGCCACGCCAACGCGGTCGCCCGCAGAAATCAGGCGCAAATCGCGAATGTAATCCAGGACGCGTTTTTCCAGGGGTTTCATCGCGCAATGAGAGCGGTAGCCGTTACGTCCAACAATGATAGCAGGGCCGAACACAGTGGGTCGAGCGCCCTACCGCTGCACGAGGGCCTAAAAAAGATGTTCCTCTGCCGAGATCGATTTACTGCAGAACGCTTTCGGGGCGTAGGCAGCGCGGCGAGAATTCAGAGGATGCTGGCTTGGCGCGCGTAGAGGTCGCGCGTGAACTCCATGCGGCGGTCGAGCGCGACAGCCGCAAAATGCGAGCAACCCAGCAGCTCCCGGTTCGTCCAAGAAGCTACGCTGGGCACCAGTGCCCGGAAAACGAATCCGACCGCACGAAGAAACGCGAAGTACGTCTTTACAGCGCTAATCTCCAGGCGGTCAGCGTTGTGTTCGGGGCAGAGATGAATCAGCTGCAGGAACCGGGCGAAGTCATCCACAGCCAGATCGCGGCTGCCCATGCCGGCGACTTCACGTACCCGTGCGGAGAGCTCCGTCTTCCCGAAGGCCGCTACCACCGAGTGGCAGTACGTCACCAGGAACTGGACGAAAGCCGCTACCGACAGCACGCAAATGAGCGCTGCAATCAATGTGATGTCACCAACATGTGTCCGGGCTCTAGCCGGGCATCCTCTGGAACTCGAACGAACGTATAAGTCCACGCCAGCGGCAGCCAAAGGCCGATGATTGCCGGCATCCAGCGAAGCAAACTATCTTCGATGCTCGGAAACAAATTCCGCAGCGCGTAAATTCCGGCTACCGCGCTGAAATAAACTCCCAACGCGAGAACCACCTGCACCAGCCGTATCCGAGTCTCGCGCAACTTGATCACGGCGCCCCATAATACGTACATGAGCACGACACCCACGAAGTTGAGGTCCTGCTCCAGCTCAACAACGAACTGCGTCGTCATGTGCTGTCCCGAGGAGCGGACCGAAAGCAGTGCGAAGAACGTAGTGGCTACGAAAAGAATTCCCGCAGCTCCGCGAACGTACGAGGCGAATGAGGTGTGTTCAAAGACTTGGCTAAACAATCCCGCAATCACCATGTACATCAGCACGGAAAGCAAAATGTCCGATGAATAGTACGAGTAGAAATACTCTTGGGAGTGAATGCCCCAGGTCCGACCGCAAACGTACGCGCCGCAGTTTCCGACCACACATAACAGCATGTATAAGTTGAGCGGGAGGTATTGCAAAAACTCGCGCTTACAGAGCGCGCACACCACGAAGGCTCCCTCAAGCAAGAGGGCTAGGACAAGAAAAACCACATATAGGGTCGGGCCTGCCATTCCCCTTCTCCCGCGAGGCCCGAGAGCGCCATCGACACAGCCAAAGCATCAGCCGATAGGCTAACTCAGAACGGGCTTACCAGGGAGCCGGACCAACGATGATCTTTGCCGACGGTGCCTGCGATCTGGTCTGGGCACCAGTCGTTACGGCCCTTAATGCCACCGCAGCCGTCAATACCATCAGGTCCAACACCACAACCGCAACCCACTTGTTCATGAGCGTCCCCTCTCAAAGGGAGGAACTTCCCCGTCGAGAGAGTACGCGCGGTCGAGTGCCGTGCCAATGGGAAAGTAGAAGGCGTGTGTCTAAAGGGTACACACCCACTTCTTGCCCCTTGGCTACCTGGCTCCTGCGAGCCTCGCCGAATTGTCGAGAGTGAAATTACCGGCAGGGGCCGTTAGGGTCAATGTTACGAAGGTACCAGTCCGCCGAACCCCATCCTATTTTGCGCCTACGGAAAAGACGGGCGGGCCATCATTGCTGCGGGTCCTGAGGCCCTTCGACGTCGCGAAATGCAAGAGCCAAAAGGGTTTTCTGCTCCATTTCGTGTGCGCGGTGAGAGCCGGTAGCGGGGCTGGAGCTTTCGGACCGATTCACCGAGAGGACGGCCCGGCCGCGCGCAAGCCGCTCGATTTCAGGCAGCACGAAGCTGCGCGCGCCCATATTCCCGGGCTCTTCCTGGACCCATACGAATTCGCGTGCGGCGGAGTGGCGATCCATTTCGGCCGAGAGCTCGACATGCGGGAAGGGATACATCTGATCGAGTAGCACGATGGCCGGCGCAGTTTCACCACGGCGCTTGCGTTCGGCTCTCAGTTCGTGACCGATTTTCCCGGTGCAGATCAGTACGCGATCTCCGGAACCATCGCCGTCATCCGGAATCACATTCCGGAAGCGCCCGGCGGACAACTCTGAAATCTGCGACAACGCCGCGGGATGGCGCAGCATGCTTTTCGGCGTGAAGACAATCAGCGGCTTACGCCAAGCGCGCAGAGCCTGTCGACGAAGCAGATGAAAATATTGCGCGGCGGTCGAAGGCTGACAGATTTGGATATTGTCGCGCGCGGCCAGTTCGAGATACCGCTCGATGCGTGCGCTGGAATGTTCCGGGCCCTGTCCCTCGTAGCCATGCGGGAGAAGCATTACGAGTCCGGACAACAAGTTCCACTTGTCCTCGCTCGCTGCGATGAACTGGTCGATCACGATCTGGCCGCCATTGGCGAAGTCGCCGAACTGTGCCTCCCATAGAACCAGCGCTTCAGGATAGTCGCGGCTGAATCCGTACTCGAATCCCAGCACGCCCGCCTCAGAAAGCGGCGAGTTGTAAATTTCGCACCAAGCTTGACCGGGCGAGAGGTGCTGTAGTGCGACGTATTCCTCTTCGGTTTCGATGTCGATCAGCGCCGAATGGCGCTGGTTAAAAGTGCCGCGGCGGCTGTCCTGTCCCGAGAGCCTCACTGGAACGCCCTGCTGGAGAAGCGCGCCAAACGCCAATGCTTCGGCCATTCCGTAATCGAGCGGGCGTTTCCCAACGGCCATTTCCGCACGCTGTTCAAGAAGTTTTTTCACTTTGGAGTGGATATGAAAGCTATCTGGATAGCTGGCCAGCGATCGGCCAATGGATGCGAGGGTTTCGGCAGAAACTGCGGTATCGACTTCCATAGATGGGTCGTAGCAGCCGCCTTTATATCCATTCCAGTAGCGCGGCAGGCGGCGCATCGGTGGCCGCTTTTCGATTTCGTGTGCTTCTTTCTGCGCGGCGTCCAATTCTTCGTGCACCCGCTTCACGATCGGATCACCATCGACGCCGATCTGTTCGGAGTAGATTTTCCAGAGTGCCGGATGAGCCTCGATTTTGCGGTAGCGCAGCGGCTGCGTGATGGTCGGATCATCCACTTCGCTGTGGCCGTGGCGGCGGTATCCGATCAGGTCGATGATGACGGGCGTGCCGAAGGCATAACGGTAATCGAGCGCGATGCGGCCGACGCGCACCACGGCTTCCGGATCTTCAGCATTCACATGAAAAATGGGAACTGGCAGGCGCTTGGCCAGATCCGATGAAAACCGCGAAGAGACGCCTTCGCGCGGCGCCGTGGTGAATCCGATCAGATTGTTCACGATGATGTTGATGCCGCCGCCGACGGTGTACCCGGGCAGATCAGCCATGTTCAGCGTTTCGGCGCAAATTCCCTGGCCCGCAAACGCCGCATCGCCGTGCATGGTGATCGCGAGAACTTTCGCGCGTCCATTCTCGCCGCGACGCATTTGCTTGGCCCGCGTGCGGCCCATGACCACCGGGTCGACGGCTTCTAGGTGGCTCGGATTCGAAACCAAATGAATCTCCACCTCGCGGTCGCCAGCCGCGTGGAAAATCCCCGTAGCGCCGAGGTGATATTTCACGTCCCCGCTCCCGAGCACGCTGCGCGGATCAACATCTTCAAATCGCGCGAAAACCTCCGCCGCCGATCGGCCTACGATGTGGACCATCACATTGAGGCGCCCGCGATGGCTCATGGCCAACATGCCCTTTTCGGCGCCCTGTTCGGAGGCGGCGCTCAAGATGGAGTCGAGCAGCGGCAGCAACGCGACTTCTCCTTCCAATGAGTAACGCTTCGTCCCTAAATAGCGCGTCTGGAGGACCTGTTCGAACACTTCCGCGCGAACCAGCAGGTCGAGGATGCGTCCCCGATCAGGCACAGGCGCGTCGGAGTCGGATTCCATCCGCTCCTGGACCCACTGGCGGCGCTCGCGGTCGGGCAGATGCATGAACTCGACACCGATCGTGCCGCAATAGACGCGGCGAGCCGCGTCGGCTTCCGGACCGGAAAAATCGAGTTCAGGCAACGGAAGGGGCGGCAGATCGCCCAGCGGATCAAGATTCGCCTGCAAATAGCCCCAGCGGCGAAATGCGTCCCAAAGGCGTTCTTGCGTTTCCTGCGACGATGCCGACTCCGCGACGGCCTGTTCCCGATTCATTTCCTTGAGAATCCTTTGTTTTGCGATTTCTATCCCAGTCAATAGGATGCCACTTCCAAGCGCCGGGATGAAATGCGAATCAGCTCCCGGGCCAGCAACCAAGCAACCGGCGAACCAGCACGAACTGCCCGAGATGATATGCGTTGTGGTCGGCGATCAGCAGGGCTTCGCGGAAAATCGTTTGGCCCGTGCCGTGCGGAATTTTCCCGAACAAATCGGCCTTCAGATTCGAGACGAGCTTGCGCATCTCCTCCAGGTCGTGTTCGAGCGCTTTGACACTCTTCTCCCACGCCGTTGCGCTCGGTGGCTCTGACTTCTCCGGCCAGTAGCCGGAGGGCCAGTCTGGCGATTTGTGTTTTGCGTCGCGCGAGAATTCGAGAATGTCGTGCGTCGCGAGGCGCATGTGTTCGAGAAGCTCCCACGCGGAATGCGGCGCGCCTGTGGGCCGCTTTCCTCGGAGGTTTTCCGGAAAATCCTTCAGCGCGGATTTGAGATCGGCATGTGCCTCATGCCAGTCGAGAAATTTCTTCAGGTAATTGCGTGTTTCCTTTTCCTGATCCATCAGATGCCTCCCCGCTAGAGCGCCAAGAGGAGTTTTGAAGGCTCCATTGCGGCTGCAAAACGATCTTTCAAGGGGTTAGATTAGGCTGGCGCTCTGTCTGGGTCAATTACGGGCGCGGGAATTTCGGTTCACGCCATTGGGGTCAACCCCCTAATCAACATGGCCGAGCCGTACGGAGGCATCGCGTTGCGTTTTCTGACAACACTCGAAAGTATCAAACGAGGAATCGGCAAGCCTCTTTCGCCCCGGAGCGCAGGTTGCGACCGGTTGTGTTCGCGCTGACGCGCCCGTGTCGTGGCGGCCATTGACGGACGCAAACGAAGCCCCTGCGCAGAACGCCGCTCCCAAATACCGTTG
>JASHWB010000321.1 GCA_030044295.1 Candidatus Acidiferrales bacterium | reverse complement strand
CCGTAATCCCAGAATTGCAGCTTGAGGCGATCGGAATAGAAGAAGTGCGAAATGGGTTCCATGTAGTGTTTTGATGTTGGCGCGCCGCAGTTCGAGCCCTAGCTAGGCGCGACTCTATCACATGCCCCGGAGCTTCCGATTGCGCGGATAGCAGCAGTTGTCGCACTCGTATAGACGGCGGGCTCAGAGAAGGCTTGGGGGTTGTAACATGATGTTCACAGCGCGTTTCTATCGCATCCGCCAATCGTTCAGAGGGGTATGCTAGTGTCTATCCGAGCGAACCTGGACTGGATTCGGGGAAAGCAGCGATATGGCTGAGTTCGTTTGCAAAGTCGGCGACGCGGCGGGAAGGGTGTTCGAGCAGCGGGAGTCCGCGCCGTCGCAAGAAGAAGCCAAGCAGAAGCTGGTGGACCGCGGACTATTTGTGTATTCGGTGCGGGGCCGGCTGAACGTGGAATCCGTCTTGGGCCACGCGAGCCGGGGACGTTCGATCCACGCCAACGACTTCCTGATTTTCAATCAGCAATTCAGTACGCTGATCAAGGCCGGCTTGCCCATTCTCAAAGCACTCGATCTGCTGGCGGAGCGCGCCGCGGCGAAGCGCTTGCGGCCGATCCTGACGGATGTGCGGAAAAGCGTTCGTGAAGGCGCCTTGCTATCGGAGGCGCTTGCGGAGCAGGGGTCATTTCCGGCGGTGTACGTCACAGCGATTACCGCAGGCGAGCGCAGCGGCAATCTGAGCGGCGTGCTCGACCAATACATCGCGTATCTGCGCGTGAGTACCGGGTTTCGCAGCCGCCTGCTGACCGCTCTGATCTATCCGGCTGTGCTGGTGATCGCTGCCATTCTGGTGCTGACGTTTGTGGTCACATCGGCGATTCCGAAGTTCGCCGACCTGTACCATGATTTGGACGTTCCGCTGCCGGCGCCCACGCGGATTCTGCTGTCCGTGGCCATGCCGCTGCGGCATTACTTTTTAATCTTTATGGCTCTTGTGGCGGTGGGCGCGATCGTTGCGTTCGTTTGGTCGCGTTCCGGTACCGGCGGTTTGGCGATGGAGCGAATTCGGCCGCACATTCCTCTGGCCGGCGAAGTCTGGGTAAAAACACAAGTCTCGCAACTGGTGCGTACGCTTTCGACGCTCCTATCCGGCGGCACTCCTCTGGTTCCCGCGCTGATGACTTCCGCGGCGGCAATCAACAGCAAGCTTTTCGCCGGTGCTGTTGGGGATGCGGCTGGGCGCGTGAAGGAAGGGAAGTCGTTGCACGAGAGTCTGGCGCAAACGGAACTGATGCCCGACATGGCCCTCGAGATGATTGAGGTTGGCGAGGCTTCCGGCGCGCTGGCGCCCATGCTTACGAGCGTCGCGGAGTTTTACGAGGAAGAAGTGGGAACGAGCCTGCAACGAATCCTTTCCTGGATTCCCATCGCGGTTTTGCTGGTTATGGCCGTTGTGGTAGGCTTCATTTTAGTCGCGCTCTACCTGCCCATGTTCTCCCTCCAGGTCGGAGGAACGTAACCGTATGGCAACCGTTTCCAACAATCCGCCTCTGCCCGGCAGCGCCAACGAGGCCGCCGAGCGCGAGCAGGCGCGGCGCCTGGCAGAGCGCTACCGCTGCCCGTTCGTTGACCTGCGCGAGCAGCGCATTGACCCGGAGCTTTTCCGCAGCATTCCGGCGGAGATGATGTTCCGCTACAACTTCGTTCCGCTGGAAGCGCACGACTCGACGCTGGTGATTGCGCTGGTTGACCCGAGCCAATTGCCTATGATGGACGAGCTTTCGCTGCTTCTCGGCAAGCGGCTACAGATCAAAGTGGCAACCGCGTCGCAAATCGGCGACCTGCTGAAGCGTACGGAGCAATCACAGCGGGTGCTGGATCAGGCCACCGAAGGCTTCACGCTGCAAGTGGTGCAGGACGTCCAGAGCGACGAAGATATAACCGTAGAGAAACTCACGGGTGAAGCGGGGATCAGCCCCGTTGTCCGGTTGGTGGACACGATCATCTTCACGGCGCTTGAACGGCGCGCCAGCGACATTCACATCGAAACGCGCAATTCGGAGGTAGTGGTCAAATACCGGATCGACGGCGTGCTGCAATACGCGATGAAGCCACTGGACAAGGAATGGCACGCGACGATTCTTTCGCGCATCAAGGTGATGAGCGAACTGGATATTGCGGAGCGCCGCGTTCCTCAGGACGGGCGTTTCCGTGTCGGTTACAAGGGACGCGACGTCGATTTTCGCGTGTCGATTATGCCGTCGGTCCACGGCGAAGACGCAGTGCTTCGCATTTTGGATAAGGAAACGCTGAGCGAAAAATTCCGCAATCTGACGCTCGACGTAGTGGGCTTCGAGGCCGATGAATTGGCGCGCTTCCGGCGCTACATTCACGAGCCCTATGGAATGGTGCTGGTCACCGGTCCGACGGGCTCCGGCAAGACGACGACTCTCTACGCGGCCGTCAACGAGATCAAGAACGACGAAGACAAGATCATCACCATCGAGGATCCCGTCGAGTATCAGGTGCGCGGCATCACGCAGATTCCGGTGAATGAAAAGAAGGGCCTCACGTTTGCGCGAGGACTGCGATCCATTTTGCGGCACGACCCGGACAAAATCA
>JASHWB010000320.1 GCA_030044295.1 Candidatus Acidiferrales bacterium | reverse complement strand
GGGATGTGCTCGATCTCGCCCTTCAGGAACTCCACATTCTCAGCGCCCGCTTTGCGTTTGTTCTCGTTTGCCAGAGCGAGCATCTCATCGGTCATATCGAGACCGTAGACTTTGCCGGTCAGGCCTACTCGTTTGGCAGAAAGGAGCACATCG
The DNA here is from genome assembly GCA_030044295.1 of Candidatus Acidiferrales bacterium. Classification (GTDB taxonomy): domain Bacteria; phylum Acidobacteriota; class Terriglobia; order Acidiferrales; family UBA7541; genus Palsa-295. Next base: position 7,188 of record JASHWB010000320.1, on the reverse strand, counting down.
ATGCCGCCGCCTGATCCCAGGTCGAGCACGGTTTCTCCCGGATTCGGGCTTGCTAGCGCTGTCGGGTTTCCGCATCCCAACGACGCCAGAACAGCTTCTTCCGGCAGTTGTTCGCTCTGCGAAGCGTCATAGAGATTGGAAGTGATCGGGTCGCAGCACTTTCCAACGGCAGGCGCAGCCCCGCAACATGAGCTTCCTCCGGCGGTGACCCGAAGCGCCGCCTGCCCATATTTCTCCCTAACGACCTGCTTGATATCCGTGGCATCCATTCGCGGTCTCCTACCTGCAAAGCTGCACGATGTCTCGTGGCTTAAGCGCTTTGTTTCGCGTACAGCATTCGGCATAAAGGAACTGCAGCAGCTCTTGAAGGGCTTCCGTATTGGCTGTGTAGCGCAAGTAGGTGCTTTCCCTCTGTACTTGAACCAAGCCCTCGTTTTTGAGCTTGTCGAGGTGGTGGGAGAGCGTGGAGCTGGGAATGTCGAGTTCTTCCTGAATTTCGCCGACCACCAGGCCTTCGGGATGAGCGGAGAGCAGAAGCTGCATGATCCGGAGTCTGGCTTCCGTGCCCATCGCGGAGAACATGTCTGCGTACTTGGCTACCCGTTCCGTGTTTGTCTTCGTGCGAACGGCTTCCATATTTCGATATTTGCAGAAATATAGTTCCTTGTCAAGAAGCCACTCCGACGCGCCCCAAAATTTGCCGGCAAAGCACACATTCCCGCCTAATGTCAGCGAAACAGCGATGAGGTACTCTTGGCTGGTTTCCTCGCTTATTCCGGGTCGGCGTTGCGGCTGCGAAAGACGCGTGCTAGGCTCGCCATTTGACTCCGCGATTTTGTAATCCTTTCCAGGCGACGCCGAACGCCGGTTCCGGCAGTTCCAGCCGCTTCGCCGCTCGATTGGCGGCTTTGCTGGCGATCGGGTTCATCCTTTCGGTGGCAACATTCGGACAAAACGACCGTTCAGGCGCGCAAAAAAGCCGCAAAAATGCCGAGCAGCCCGCGCAGGAGCTACTCAACGGCGGCGGCGAAATGACCCTGCAAGCCGATCAGCAGCGGCTGGTGGGGAAAATCTACTACGCCGACGGAAACGTGGACGTGGTGTACAACGACGCCCGGCTGCGCGCGGATCACGTGGAATACAACACGGAAACGCAGGAGGTGACCGCGCGCGGGCACGTGGTACTCGATTACAAGAATCAGCACGTGGAGGCGGCGGACGCGAGCTACAACCTGGGCACCGGCCAAGGCGTGTTTCACAACGTGCGGGGCACGTTTTCCTTGCAGCGGCGGCCTTCGCCGACTTTGCTGGTAAGCCCGAATCCGATTTATTTCGAGGCCAAGGAAGCGGAGCGCGTGAGCGATGACGAATACAAGTTTCGCGGCGCTTGGCTGACGGTTTGCGATCCCAGTCATCCGACGTGGAAGTTCTACGCCCCCGAAGCGACGGTGCGGCTGCAGAAATCCGTCCACCTGGAGAACGGGAACTTCCGCGTTTTTTCCGTGCCGGTGCTTTACTTGCCGTACGCCACGATTCCAGCGGAGCAGCGGCGCAACTCGGGATTTCTGGTGCCGGATATCGGCGATACGACGCAAAAAGGAACCGTATTGGGGGACGCATTCTATTGGGCGCCGCTCGACTGGCTGGACGCGACGGTGGGCGGCGCGTATTACAGCGCGCGAGGCTGGAGCCAGCGTGGCGAGTTCCGCATGAAACCGTGGGAGAACGCGTCGCTGGATGCGACGTATTTCGGCGTGATCGACCGGGGTCTTCCTCAAGCGGGCGCGCCGCCGCTGAAACAGGGTGGGCACGAGGCAAAGCTGCTGTTTACGTCGGACATGGCGGATGGCTGGAGAGCGGTGGCCGATCTGGATCAGCTTACCTCGCTGACATTTCGCTTGGCGTGGTCGGAAACCTTCACGCAGGCCGTCAATTCGGAGGTGCGCAATAACGCATTTTTGACCAAGAACTTCGACGGCTACAGCCTGGACTTCGCCGCGTTGAGCTACCGGAACTATCTGAACGCCACGCCGCAAACGACCATTGCGCTGCGCGAGGCACCGGAGGCGCGGTTCAGTTCCGTGGACCGCCAGCTTTTTGACTGGCTGCCGGCATATTTTTCCTTCGATGCCTTCACCGGAGCCGTGAGCCGGCAGGACAACGCAACGCCGTTTTTGACGCCGAACTTCGTGGAGCGGAGCGAAGTGGCGCCGACGGTTACGCTGCCGCTTCATTTCGGCGATTGGCTGGATGCGGCGCCGAGCTTCACATTCCGCAGTACGAGCTACGGCGGGCAGATGGAGAACGGCGCGTTCGTGAACGAGGCGTTCTTCCGCAACACGGAGGAATTCCGCCTGGAGTTGCGACTTCCGTCGATCGAGCGTGTGTACGACGATGGCGATACGAAGTGGAAGCATGTGATCGAGCCGGATTTCACGTATCAGTACGTGAATGGCGTGAACGATTTCGGACGATTCGTCCGCTTCGACGAAGATGAGACGCTGACGGATACGAACGAAATCGAATACGGCATCACGCAGCGGCTGTACCGCAAGACGGACGACGGCAGCGAAGAATTTCTCGACTGGACTTTGGCGCAGAAATATTTTTTCGATCCGACGTTTGGCGGCGCTCTGGTACCCGGCCAGCCGAACGTTTTCCAAACACTTGACGAGCTGACGCCCTTCGCATTCGCCGATGTGCCGCGCCACTTTTCGCCGATCGTGAGCGATCTGCGCGTGGAACCGGGGAAGCGTTTCGATACGGAATTCATCGTGAATTACGATCCGAACCGGAATCGCATGACGGCGATCGGCACGCTGTTGAAGCTGAAGCCGTACAAGGCGTCGTTCATTACCTTGGCGCATTTTTCAGTGCTGAATTTGCCGCTGAACCCGCCTACGCCTCCGCCGAATTTCCGCCAGCGGTCCAACCAAGTGCGGACTCTTTTCGGCTGGGGCGACATGAACCGGCGCGGATGGAACGCGACCTTCGGCGCGAGCTACGATTTCAGCCAGGCAGTCTTCCAGAACCAGATCGCCGAACTCACGTATAACGGCAACTGCTGCGGCATCGGAGTCGAGTACCGGCGGTTTTCGTTTGGCACCATTCGCAATGAGAACCAGTACAGCGTGGTGATTCGCATCGCCAACCTCGGCTCGGTCGGAAACATGCGAAAGCAGGAAAAGATTTTCTGAGATGCCCATGGCGGAAGAGCATTCAGAAGTGGAGCTGGCGTTTCTCTCGATCGGAGAAGCGGGCCGGTTGCTGCGGCGCAGGCAGATTTCTCCGGTTGATTTGGTAGCCGCATCGCTCGCGCGAATCGAGCGCCTTGATTCGCGCGTAAATGCGTTCCTGACGGTCCGAGCGGACTCGGCCATGCAGCAGGCTCGCGCGGCGGAACGAGAGTTGCGCCGTGGGCAAGCGAAAGGTCCTTTGCACGGAATTCCCATTGCCCTGAAGGACAATTTCTACACGCGTGGAATTCGCACCACGGCGGGTTCGACGATTCTTGGCGATTTCGTTCCCAAAGAGGACAGTGAAGTGGCCGCGCGGCTGGCCGCCGCCGGCGCGATCCTGCTGGGCAAAACGAATATGCACGAATTCGCGTACGGCATCACGAGCGAAAATCCACATTACGGGCCGGTGCATAATCCCTGGGCGCTCGACCGAATTTCCGGCGGGTCGAGCGGTGGATCGGCGGCTGCGGTCGCGACGGGCATGTGTTTTGCATCGCTGGGCACCGACACGGGCGGTTCGATTCGCGTGCCAGCGTCGCTTTGCGGAATTGTGGGACTGAAGCCGACATACGGGTTGGTCAGCGTGGCTGGGACGATACCGCTGGCCCCGGGATTCGATCATGCTGGGCCGATCGCGCGCGGCGTTACGGACACATGCATTGTGCTCGAGGCGATCGCCGGCAAATATCCCCGGGGCTCGCCACGGCCGGATCACCGTGCGCTGCGCAAGAATCGCCCAGGGCGAATCCGCATCGGCTGGCCGCAGGAATATTACTTCGAGCGTCTCGAAGGCGACGTTCGAAGGCTGGTGGAGCGCGCCGTGCAAACGATGGCAAGGGCATTGAATGCGCGCGTGGCGGAAGTGCCGCTTAACCACCTCGCGGAGCTGGCCGATGGCGCCACAAATGTGATCGTCGCGGAGGCGAACTACTACCACGAGTCGCGGGGATATTTTCCTGCTCGCGCGGCGGAGTACGGCGACGACGTGCGCGGGCATTTGGAATGGGGCGCGAAGTTGCGGGCCGTGGACTACATGCGCGGCCTAGAGCAAAAACGCGAACTCGAAGCTGAATTTGACGCGGTCTTCGAGCGCGTGGATGTGATCGTCGCGCCCGCAACGCCGATCGCCGCGCCGCGAATCGGCGAGACTGCAATCCGAATGGCTGGCGAGCGGGAAACAACCGTGCGCACCGAATTGTTACGAATGACGCGGCCGGCCAACATTTCGGGACATCCGGCGATTTCCATCCCGTGCGGGTTCACTCCGGCAGAACTGCCGGTGGGACTGCAATTGATCGGCGCAAAATGGAGCGAGGCGAAATTGCTGGCGATTGCTCTGGCGTATCAAGAGACAACAGAATGGCGCGGGCGGCATCCGGCGCTAAACTGACAACTAGCGCAAACCGGCGTGTAGTTCGTATGCGACTGAAAGCAGGCGGCTTTCTTTTCATTGGCGGAGCCAAAACGCGGCGCGGTTTGCACATCGAGTTACCCTAAACCAAAATCCTGTGGCGTGCGTCTTATTGATGTGGGAAAATTCACGTTTGTACGGACCCCGGCAGTGCTGCCGATACCAATCAAACTAGTGGAGTGAGGGGCGGTCTATGGCTGTTTTTGCGTTCTGGGTGTTTTTAGCAGGATTACTGTCGTTCTTGTCGCCGTGCGTTTTGCCGCTTGTGCCGGGATACGTGACGATGCTTTCCGGCATCGGCATGGACCAACTGAAAGAGGGCGAGGGATCGAGCAGCAAGCTGCTGAGTTCGGCGTTCGCCTTCGTGATCGGGTTCTCGGCGGTATTTATCGCCATGGGCGCCACGGCCAGCGCCGTCGGTGGATTCCTTTCGAGGAACCGCGAGTTGCTGGTGACCATCGCCGGCGCATTCATCATTCTGTTCGGTTTGCATCTGGTCGGCTGGCTGGCGAAGATTTCAGTTCGCATCGGCATCGTCGTTGGCGCGGTGCTGCTTGCGGCAGGATTGGCTCTTCAGTTCGAGGGCGGATCGATCGGATTCGTTAAACCCGTACATTTCTATTCCGTTGCTGTAATTTTCTTTATCGGCCCGAAATTGACGCGCTGGCTGAACCGCGACGTGCACATGCAGAACGTCGGCGGCAAAAAGCCGGGCATGATCAGCGGATTCCTGATGGGCTTTGCGTTTGCGCTGGGCTGGACACCGTGCATCGGCCCTATTCTCGCGATGGTGCTGGCAATCGCGGCGACGCGCGCGAAGGTCACCGAAGGCATCATCCTGCTGGTTTGCTATTCCGCGGGATTGGCCATTCCCTTCCTGCTTACGGCAGTCGGCGTTGGTCGATTCCTGAAGTTTTATCAGAAGTTCCGGAAACATCTGCACACCGTTGAGGTGGTTAGCGGCGTCGTGCTGCTGCTGGTGGGCCTGCTCTTCTTCGGCCCGGGGCTGACGCTGATTTCCCGGCACATGGGAACTGGCAGCATCGATGGCTGGATTACAAAATACGTGCACGCACCGGTCACCGCAGAGTCATCGAACGGGAAAGCAGCCCTTGCGGATCTGAAGCCGGAACCGAACGTCACGTTCAAGAATTTGCAGGGCCAGAGCGTTTCGTTGGCCAGCTATAAAGGCAAAGTGGTGCTGCTGAACATGTGGGGGACGTGGTGCGAGCCGTGCCGCGGTGAAATTCCCACGCTGATTAAAATGCAGCAGGATTACGGCAACAAAGGATTCACGATTCTCGGCGTGGCAACGAATGACGAGGTCAACAACGTAATTCCGTTCGTTCACGACACAAAGTTCGACGTGGGCGGGCAGGAACTAACCATGAATTATCCGATCGTGATGGGCAGCGACGACATATCCAACGCATTCGGCGGGCTGCTGGGAATGCCCACGAGTTTTTTGATCGACCGCAACGGCGATATCGTCAAGCGGTACATCGGCGCGCTGAATCCAACCGAAATTAACGATGCTGTGAAGGCTCAACTATGAACAAGCTCAAGATAATTCGATCCGCATTCGTATTTTGCGCGGTTGTGTTGCTGGCGGGCGCCGGCCTGGCGACCCGAGTCAGCGGCCAGGCCTTGCCGATGGCCGCCAAGGACGTGGTGAAGGCAAAGCCGTATGTATCTCTCGATCGCGTGCCGCGAGGCAAGGACTTCGAGGTAGCCATTGTGGCGACCATCCACGATGGGTACCACATGAACTCGCATCACCCTCTGGATTCATACCTGATTGCGACCACCATGACGGCCAATCCACCGGCCGGCATCAAGGTGCTAGACACGATGTATCCCGCGGGACAGGACAAGAAGTTTCCGTTCTCGCCCACGAAACCGTTGAACGTCTACACCGGAAGCGTTACGTTGCGGCTGAAATTGATGGCCGAGCCTGCCGCGAAAATCGGCAACACGACGATTCCTGTCACGCTGCGCTACCAGGCGTGCAACGACTCCGCGTGCTTGCCACCGGTGAAAATTCCCGTTGACGTGCCGGTGGACATAGCCGCCTCTGGTGCGGCCAGCCATCCGGCAAACAAGACCCTTTTCGAGAAGCCCGGAATCTAGTTACAGAAGGGTCCAACGCAAATTACTTCTAAGGCCGGAGCCGAAAGGCGTCGGCCTTTTTCTTTTCGCGCGAAGGCTGCGATGCAGGTCAGAGGACGGTCAGTGCGCCGAGACGCTCGGGAGCGCCCGGCGAATGCGGCCGACGACGCGCTCCTTGCCGAGAATCACCATCGTCTCGAACAGCGGCGGCGCAACGGCGCGGCCGACAATGGCGACGCGGGTGGCGTTGATGAGCAGGCCCGCTTTCACGCCTTCGGCTGTTGCCAGCTCGCGCAATGCCGCGTCACACGCGTCGTGGTTCCACTCCGGGAGCGCTGCGAGCGCGTCCGCGAGCTTCGTCAGCATGCCCGACAAGCGCTCGTCTTTCCAAAATTTGGCGCGGGCCTCAGACTCGTAATCGAAATCGTC
>JASHWB010000319.1 GCA_030044295.1 Candidatus Acidiferrales bacterium | reverse complement strand
CGGGCACAGCATGCTGTGCCCCTACGAGGAGGTTACCTGAGAAGCGGCGCGGCTTTGGAGCGCAACTGCGGAGCGGCGGATGGGAGGCTTGGCGAAGAGCAGAAGGAGAGCGCTGGCAAAGCAGATGGCCGCAACGATAAAGAAGATCTGCGTATAACTGTGATAGGAATCGTAAAACCAGCCGGCGATCACCGGACCGACACCGCCGAGGATCGTGCCCACCGGAATTGTGATTCCCAGTAGCGCCGGATAAACCTTTGGGCCGAAGTAGTTCGTTTGTATGGTGGCCAGGCACGTGTAGCTCGCGCCGAATCCCGCGCCCATACAGATGGCGTACGGGTACAGCGCGAAGTTGCTGGTGGCGTGAGTGGCCAGAACGATGCCAACGCCGAATAGCGCGACCGCGAAGGCGAAGATGAAACGCATCTCGATGCGATCGCCAAGAGTCGCCACGGCGAACTGTCCGAGCACCGATGCGAGCATTACCAAGGCAAGCGATTGCGCGGCGGCCGCGGGGGAGTGGCCGAGACCTTCGAGATGGATAATTCCATGCGCGAGATACATGAAGAAGCCCATGAAAAATCCAACATACGTGATGGTCAGCATCCACAGGACGGGAGAGCGAAGCGTTTCGCGGAGCGTCCAGTCTTCGGTGGTTTTGAAGGCTCCGCGAGTAGGCTTCGATTCCAGCGCTGCCGCGCGAGATTCGGCCGATTCGGTTGCGCCGCCATCGGGCTCTTGCCCCATCTGCTCGGGACTTTCGCGAACAAACAATGCGGCCAGCAGCAGGGATACAACAGACATAGCGGCCATGAACCACCAGGCGCTGCGCCAGTCGCCTCCGAATCTCGAAATTACGCCATTGAGCAACGGCACGGCTAGGAAACCTCCGATGCCGCTGCACGTGAAAAACAACGACATGGCGCGACCGCGCTTGGCGTGGAACCAGCGCGCCACTCCCACTTGCGGGCCCATGGTTCCGGAAAGCGCCGCGCCGAAGCCGACGACCAGAGCGAGCACGAGGAACGCTTCAAGAGCAGTGTGAACCGCCGCAGCCATCACCACGGCTCCCGAACCAACGAGCAAAATGCCAGCGACCATGGTGAGGCGAATCCCGAAGCGATTGATCGACCAGCCCACGATGGGGCTAGGCAAGCCACCCATCAGAGTGAAGACGGAATAGGCGAGGCCGAGCTCCTTGCGGTCGAGGTGCATGGCGCCGGCCATGTAGGTGTTGACCACGCTCATGCCGAACGTGGGGAAGGCGAAATTCAAAACGATCACGGCCCAGAAGACGAGCAGGAGCTTCCAGCCGTAAAAGGATTTGTTCGGCATGGTCGATTCTTGCAGCGCGTTTGCGCCGTGAACTCCCTAGTGGCCGCTCGATTCGCGGGATGCTGGCGTTTCCCATCCTGTGCCCGCGCCATAGGGAAGAGCCAGAGAGGTGCCCTCGATCTGGCGAATTTTTCCCGCCTCGATCTTGAAGAATTCGGCCATCAAGACGCTGGATGGATGCGTGACCACCGGGGGCTCGGGAACGTTGCCGATGCCTTTCACGTTAACGGACGTCATGCGGCCGGGATGGTTGAACATCCACATGCCGAGGACGATGCCCATTTTTTCGTCAACGACGACAACGTGTCGCGGCGTGATCGAGTGAATGTAGGACCAGATGCCGGTATTCATGTTGTCGCGGATGTTCATGGCGTCCGGGTCGAACGAGCCTTTATGGAACCAGCCTTTCTCGGCGGGGTGATTCGTGTCCTGGTAACCGTCGAGAATGCGATTGCAGCGGAGATCGAACGGGACCATGTTGCCGTTGGAGTGGAGGATGCCGTCGAAGTAGAGATTCGCGTCTTTAATCATCTGCTGGCGCGGCGTGCGCTGAGCGGCTGAGAGCGGCTGGAGCCAGACGGGGTCCGGATGGCCGAATTTTTCGAGCGCGGTCGCGTCCGCGGCGCTGCGATGGACGATCGTTTCGACCTCCGTGATGCGGCGGTTCACGACGCGCAGGCGAAGCAGAAGGATCGCAGGCGTGCCGTTTTCGCGGATGATGGTTTCGATGCCTGCTGAGCCGCCCTGTGGATCAGCGAAATAGATTTTGTAATCGCCGAGGGCGCTGATGGTGCCCCAGAGAGCATCACCGAGCTTGAGCGGGATGGTGTTTTCAGTGAAGCGCACGTTGGGCGCGACAGGAAGCGCGGAAGGATTATGCGCGATCAGCGCTTTGAGGTATTGATTGACGAAACCGGTAAGGCAATCGTAATCACAGGAGGATCCGGCGGCCATCGCGGCACTTTTCGCCGGCCTTGGTGTAGCTTGGGCGGGCATGGCGAAAGCGCAAAGCAGCAGGGACGCACTGACGATCCAGGCTAGTGTCTTGTTCACTTTCCACCCCCTTCTGGTTAGCAACATTCGATCAATTTCCGCCGGGGATTGAGACCCACTGCGCGCGCGTGGACATGTTGTCCTGCCAAGAGCTCCATCCAGAATTCATGCCGTAAGGCGCGCGATGATAGACGGCTTCGATGCGGCGAATTTTTCCATGCTCGACTTTGAACACTTCGGCGATTTCCCAAGTCCACGGAGTCGTCGGTCCCGAAGTGACGATACGGCCGTCAGGCAGCTTGAAGGTTCGCGTTTTTCCCGCGGCATGGTCGAAAAAGCCGAACGCCAGTGTGACACCGCGTTCGGTATCAACAATCACGTAGCGCCGATCGCGGATGCGTGTGACGAAGTGCAAGAGCCCGGATTGGAACTGCTCGGCGCAGCCCCACGAGGCGGAATACGTCAGACTGGAACGATCGCGCGAGGCTTTTTCCACGGAATTGCTTTGCGAACCAATCACGTTCTCGTTTTCCACTTGGTGGTTGTTAGTCGCTTCGGAGCCGTTTTCGACGCGGTCGCAATCGCTGGCGAAAAAGGAGTAGTCGCCCTTGCCGTCGTCGAGCTGCATGCCGGAGAAGTAATGATCGGCGGCGTGCACGAGAGCGGCGCGTGAAAGGCGATCGGAAGGAGGGATTTCCTGCATGAAAAGCGGATCGGTGTGGCCGCGCTTTTCCATGTTTTGGGCGTCGCCAACGTCGCGGGTGACGATGGTTTCGATTTCGGCGATTTTGTGGTTTTCGATCCTCAGCCGCAGCGCGAGGATGATCGGCTCGCCCGCCTCGCGCATGGTGCCGAAGAATGCGACTTCGCCCGCTTGCGGATCCTCCATGTAGAACTTGTAGGTGCCGCGGCCGGTGCAGGTGTTCCAAAGGCCGTCGCCAAGATTGAGGCGCTGGCCATCTTCGGTGAATTTCACGCCGGCAGTGACGGGCAGGCGCAAGGGATCATTCGCAGCAAGCGCGTTGAGATATTGATCGACGAAACCGTCGAGGCAGGCGCGATTGCAGCCAGCGGCAGTGCCGAGGGCGTTTGCAGGGCGAGCCGGCGCGCGATTTGGGAGCGCAGCGAATAGAAACGCGACGGTGGCGATGGCCACAATCGCGCTGAGCGCGTAACTTCTCGACATAGCGTCACCCCCCAGATGCGCCGTTTAAGTGCGGGTAAGAGTACATCCAAAACGACTGGCATTCTAGCTGTTCGAATGCTTGATACTGGGTCAGTTTGAATTTTGGCCGCTTGTGCCACGGTCAAGGAAATTCAAACTGATTCAGTACGGGGCGCTTTGAGGGCGAGAAACGAGCGAATTTCGCGGAACACGCTTTCGAGCATTTCTTCCGTGAGCTTGCCGGTAAACGTATTTTGCTGGCTGGGATGGTAGGAGGCGAAGAGGCGCGGCAAGTGTTCGCCGAGTTGATAGCTTGCGGCGTGGCGGAAAGGGAAAGCAGCCAGGCTGCCGACTTCGCGGCGACCCTTCAGGTAGCCGAGATACGCGCGCATAGCGATCGATCCGAGCGCGAGGATGGCCCTCGGGCGGAGCAGATCGAGTTCACGCTCGAAATACGGGCGGCAATTAGCGAGTTCTTCAGGCAAAGGCTTATTGTCCGGCGGAGCGCAGCGGATGGCTGCGGCAATGTAGGCGTTGCGAAGTTCGAGGCCGTCATCGCGATGCGTCGAGGTGGGCTGATTCGCAAAGCCGGTGCGGTAAAGCGCCTGATACAGAAAATCGCCCGAACGGTCGCCGGTGAACATGCGTCCGGTGCGATTTGCGCCGTGAGCGGCGGGCGCAAGGCCGAGGATAAGCAACTGCGCGTTAGGGTCACCGAATCCGGGCACCGGGTTGCCCCAATAACTCCAGTCGCGAAAAGCGGCGCGCTTCTCGCGCGCGACGGCTTCACGGTAGCGCACCAGGCGCGGACATTTACGACAGCGAATGATTTCGCGGCAAATCTCATCGAGAGATTTCTCCGCTCGCTTTGTATTTGGCTTCGGCATTTATGGCGCTCCTTATCATCCCCGCCACGGCCAAATTCGCCAGTTGTTTTTTAGCGCAGCCCGCGGCTACCGTGCGTTGGCACGGCCGAACATGGGCTGCTGGCGCGGTGCGATTGCGGTAACGGCGCGAGAGAATGGGCCTTAAGCTAAGGAGAAACTAAGGTAGAATCCGTGGAAAATGGCGTCAGAGCGCTCCAAAACAGTCGTAGCCATCTATCCAGGCTCGTTCGATCCAGTGACCAATGGCCACCTGGACCTGATCGCGCGGGGCGCGAAGATATTCGACAGGCTGATCGTGGCGATCACGCGCAACCTGGAAAAAGACCCTTTGTTTGAGATTCAAGAGCGCGTAGAGATGCTGGAGACGGTCACTTTCGACTGGAAGAACGTCGAGGTGGACGTGTTCGACGGGCTGCTGAT
>JASHWB010000318.1 GCA_030044295.1 Candidatus Acidiferrales bacterium | reverse complement strand
GAAGACGGGCAAGTTGCCGTCGATAAGGCCGCCTCCGTGAAGCCCGATCTCGTAATTCTCGACTGGCGCATGCCTCGCCTCAATGGCATTGAAGCAGGCAAAGCCATTCGCAGGCTACTGCCCAGCGCGGTCATGCTGATTTACACCGTCGCACCGGCTGTCTGCCTGGCGGATCCCGCCCGCGAAGCCGGGTTCCAAGGCGTGGTCGAAAAGCTCGATGGACGCGGCCTGATCACCGCCATTTGCAATGCCCTGCCGCCCAAAGCCTTCGCTGCCGAAGCTGGCGCCGCGCGCATCAATCGCCCCGCGCAGCAAGCGCAACAACGACATCACGATAACTGACGCGCCCGCTCGCCGACTTGCAATGTGGGGTTTGATTCTTCGGCCCGGCTCGGTGCCATTTGTCCCGAGCTGGAATCGCGAGGGACACCGTGAGGGTTTTGTGCGAAAACCCCGTTTTAGCGGCGCCGGTGGCCCTTGCCCAAAGGGCAAAGGCAAAATACCAGCAGCCGGTCGCGTCCCCAGTGGCGTATTCCGCCTCCAATAGCGCGTTAATTGGCCCTGCGAGTGCGCCCGTTGACCCGCTCCACATCCCGCCCGCGCGGCGAAACCTGCCTATCAGCACTGCGCCTCATAGCGTTTTCTCAATGGATTACTCGACGCTCCTCGAAAGCGCCCAAAGCAACGATGCCATCGCCGAAAGCGAGCTCGCTGACCGTTCCTTGTCGGGCCGCGGCGTCAAAGGAAATTACGCCGCAGGATTGTCTTATGCGCGGCAAGCCGCTGCGCAGGGCAACGCGCGGGGCGAGTTTCTGGTCGGTCTCTGCATGGAAAACGGCTGGGCAACGCCACGCGACGAAAACCAAGCCCTCGAATGGTGGCAAAAGGCCAGCGATCAAGGCTATCCCGACGCGGAATACTTCCTTGGCCAGCACTTTATGGGCGAAGGCGTCGGCAGCAGCGCGGCCGACCAGATCATCTACATTCAGTTGTTCACCATGCATCATGAAATGAAGGAAAGCGCCAAGGGCCGCGCGCTGCGCGATGCGGCTGCCAAGGGCGGCTACGCGCCTGCCGAGTTCGGTGCGGGGAACGCAGCCATCAGGGACGGCAACTTCGACGAAGCCATCTCGCTCCTGCAAAGCTCTGCGGCGCAAGGAAATGCTGGAGCGTATATCACTCTAGGCGATTTCTTTTGCCGCCCTCCGAGAATGAAGAGGCGCGGTTCGGACTCTTTTTCCGCGGACCCGGAGCGCGGATTCGCTGATTACCAGAAAGCCGCGCAATTCGGCTTTGGCGGCGGAGAGGAAAAAGTGGCCAACGCATACCTCACTGGCTGCGGCGTTCCAAAAGACTCCGCACAAGCCGCCTCATGGTACAAAAAAGCAGCGTCCGCGTATCTTCTCCGAAACTTCCCCGTCGACGCTTTCTTCGCATTGAAAAAAGCTGCACAACTTAATGATCCGCAAGCCGAGGAGGAATTGGGCACCCTGTATGAGAGAGGCGTAGGCGTGAAAGCAAACCAGAAGAAAGCCAATGAACTCTACGCGAAAGCTTCGGCCCAGGGCTATGAAAATGCCGAAGCCGATGTCATTGCTCTCAATCAGCAGATAACTCAGGGACAAGACATCACTGCGGAGCTCGACGCCGAAGCCAAGGCTGCCCAGCCGGCGGCACCGGTTGAGGCCGTCGCGCCGAAGCAAAGAGGGAGTGGTCGGGGAGGCTGGATCGCAATCGCCGGAATTGGTGCCGCCGGACTAGCCAGTTCGTATGGCGCCGACGCTGTGACTTCCGCAAAAGTAGGCGTCACCGCCGCCGCTCTAACCGCAAAAGCCACGAATGCCGACCCTAACAATCCGGCGACCGCCATGCTTACCGGCGCGTCCGAAGCTGCCACGGGCCAGATGACCAATCCGATCCAACAAACCACCGACCAGGAGCAGGCCCAGATACTCGCTGCCGGTGCCGCGAACAACGCGGCGCGTTCCCAAGCCGCCGCCCAAGCCGCAGCTCAGCAGGCCGCGCTCGCCAACGCGCAGGAGACGCAAACTACCCAACAGGCCACCGTCCAACAGGTACCAGCAGGGCAAGCCGTGAATTCCAGTTCCTCAGCTGGCGTATCCAACGCGAGTAGTTCTTCGTGCGGCAGCTTTCCGTCTTTTGTGACAGCGTCATCGAGCGCGTTTACCCAATTCCAGAGTGCCGGGCTGACACAATACGCGGGCTCGCTGACGTTTAACCTGCCGCCCGGATTTTGGAGCGATGGCGCGGAAATCGACAACATGGCGCAAGGCACCAGTTTCGCAGTAAACAGCGGAACGGCAATTCCGATTTCCGATACGGTCGCGGGCCAGGCAAATTCGTCGGCCTTCATCATTGTCGACAACGGGACGGATCAAATGAATTACACAGCCACTTTCCCTACCAACGTACCTAATCCTTTCTCCGTTACGCTAAAGCCGGATGGAGTTTGCGGTCCCCACCCCGCGGCAGGCGGCGCGGGTGTTCCCGACTGACGAGCAACACTGTGGTACCTGTTTTCCCGTTTTGGGAATCCGGCTGGGGAGCCGCGCGTACGCAGGAGGCGTCGGTTACGTGTTGTGTGCTGCGTTGCCAGTTCGGCTTGGGCCTGCCATGTGTTTGCCACCCGCCGGGTTAACTTGCTTGTGCTTCTTCACAGACTCGCGCCGAATGCTAGCAAAAAAGTTAAACGACGACTCGCTCAGCAGGAGACCCTGCCGTGCTGAAGGCCGCGGCGCTACGTTTAATTCTTACGGCAAACTGAAAAACGGGCGATCTGGAACAAAATACCCCTGGCGCGCGTATGAAGAGATGGAGCGTGGTGGTAGTGTGCTGCGGGGGCAACAATGAAACGAACGGCTGCGAAAATCTGGGTCTTGCTGGCGCTGGCGGTGGCGATAGGCGGGGCGGCGGCGACGGCGCGGGCGGGATCGCAGATCAACAAGGTAATGAAGCTGGAGCCGGGCGGGCGATTCGTCCTCGATACGTTCGCAGGCAGCGTCAGCGTGATGGGCAGCAACGAAAGCGGCGCGGACGTGGTGGTGACCAGCAACTGGGACGACATCCAGGACCATATCGACTTCAGCTTCGAGGGAAATCCCGGCGACGTGGAAGTCCACGCGGCGCGCAGGAATCCGTGGGATTTCTTCGGCGGAATGTTTGGCGGGATGCGACTGCATTTCGACGTGCGCGTGCCGAAAGACACT
>JASHWB010000317.1 GCA_030044295.1 Candidatus Acidiferrales bacterium | reverse complement strand
ATCGGCGATGTACGGCTGTGGGTCACCGTGGATATCTCGCCCGACGGAAAAGAGGTCGTGGCCGACGACGCGACACTGGGCAGCGGGGGGACCGATCTTTGGTTGTATCCGGCGAAAGGCGGAGTGGGAAGGCGACTGACCTTTGGCCCCGGCGCGAAAGTTTGGGCCGTGTGGTCGCCGGACGGAAAATACATCGCGTACGCGTGCCATCCCGAAACGACATGGGCCATTTGCCGCAAGCCGGCCGATGGATCGGGAGCGGAGCAGACGCTGTTGAACTTCAGTCCCGATGCGCTTGGCGCCGAAGTCGTCGGTTGGTCACCAGACGGGCGATACATCAGTTTCGACATGTACAGCGCGAAAGCGGGACGTCAAAACGACTGGATCCTTGATCTCGATGGAAGCAAGAAGCTGTTCGAGCCGGCTACCGTCGATGCGGCGCAGTACGACGGCAATTTTTCGTCGGATGGCCACTGGCTGGTGTATTTCTCTTACGAAACTGGCCGTCCCGAGGTGTTCGTGGTTCCGTTTCCCGCTACGGGCGCTAAGTATCAAATTTCTCAGGCGGGTGGTTGGGCGGCGAGATGGGCGGGGGGCGACAAGTTGTTCTTTCTGACGATGGGCAATCGCCTGATGGAGGCCGACCTGGCGATGAGCGGGGATTCTCTGCAAGTGAAGTCCATCGAGCCGCTTTTCCAAATGAGCTTGCCGTCGACGACTGCGCCGCTCTTTGACGTTAGCCGCGATGGCAGCCGGTTTATCGTGGCCACGTCAGCCGACCCGGCGGCGTCCGACTCGATCACGCTGCTGCTGAATTGGCCGGAACGGCTGAAAGAAGCGCGATGATGCGGATGATCTGCCGTCCGATCACGCGAACCTGGCCATGATCCATCCCGCTCGGCTGCCTCACGGTTCTAGGCCCTGAATTGATCGACGCGCCGCCCCTGGCGAGTGTAAGATGCCTCGCAATTCTGAATGCGCGCCAAGGCGCAAAAAAGGGGGAGGCGAATGAGTCCAACCGCAATCGCTGTCCTGCTGTTGATCGGGCGAATTCTCTACGGCGGCTTTTTTCTGATCAGCGGAGCCAATCACTTCTTGAAGATGAGTTCGTACAAACCATTCGTCGCTTCAAAAGGCGTTCCGGCTCCAGCTCTTGCCGTGGTGGGCAGCGGCTCACTGATTCTGCTCGGAGGCTTGAGCGTGCTGCTCGGTTTCTGGCCGGACATCGGTCTGCTGCTCATCGTGATTTTTCTTCTCGGCGCAACACCAGCGATGCACTCCTTCTGGAAATTGACCGATCCGATGGCACGGATGAACGATCAAATCAATTTCATGAAGAACGTTGCGCTGCTGGGCGCCGCGCTGGCGATGGCCGCGATTCCGCAGCCTTGGCCATTCAGCCTCGGCCGTTAAGCCGCTGGGATAAACAACCGCCGATTTTCGCAGAATCTTTTCGGCTGATTCTGACTGCTGGGGCTACTCGCGGAGGATTTCGGCGTTGGCGCTCGGGGAGACGATGCGCACGAGTTTCTTCCCATCGAGGAAAAGATCGACTTCGAGGTCGGCGGTTCTTACTTGCAGCTCTTCAAGCTTCTTGCCGCTGGAATCTTGCTGTCCGAGTGGATTGACGGTGACGCTGCCGGGCGTGAGCGCCTGCGGAATTAGCACCGGAAAGGTCTGCTGGCCCCCAGCCTGCCAATCATAGAGCCGCGCCAGGACGCCAAACTGGTCGTACAAATTGTTATCGAGAATAGCGACATGCGGCGACGCAAAGGTGAACTGCTGGGTGTAGGGGCGCTTGCCTTCCACGTGCAGGTCGATCATCGCCACGGGCCCGTTAAAGGTGATTACGGCGGCTGCTTTCTGTGCGCCCTGCGTGGACCAGTCGTAGCGCGCCGGGGTGCCGTCTGGATGCAAGACCAGATTCCCGGTGACGCGCTCGGCGCCGGCTGAGGTTTGAACCTGGGCGACGCCGTGCGCGACCCAGTTATCGCCATCCCGCGAGAGATCGAAAGTTTCCTCGCCGGCTTGCGCGCCATTCACCATTATCTTGAATTTTCCGTGATCGGGAGAGAAACCCGACGAACCTCCGGCGCGTCGCGCAGCGAATGCAAGTGCGCAAGATAAGGCGATGCATGCTGCCAGGCTGGCGATAGCGATAGCGCGCCGACCCGCCAGATGAATTCCGGCCGCGACCCGGCTCATACCGTCACCTTGCCGAAAATTCCGAGGGAGAGAAATTGCTCGGCGAGCCGCGCCGGAGCAACATTAGAATCGACGCGATAATCGGCCATTTGATAGAAGGGAAGACGCTCCTGATAGAGGCGGCGAAAACTGGTTTCATCGCGGAACAGCGGACGGTCGGTGATTTGCGCGCAGCGAACCAGCAGCTCTTCGATCGGGCAATCTAGCCAGATCAGCACAGCGGCGCTTTCGCGCAGTAGCGCCACATTCTGCGGCTGCACCGTGGTGCCTCCGCCCAGGGAAACGATCCGAGGTTTTCGGTCTTCGTTGGCTTCCGCGATCAGTCGCGCGAGCTGCTCGTGCTCGATACGGCGAAATTCCGCCTCGCCCTTCCTCGAGAAAATTTCCGGGATGGTTTGGTTCGCAGCCTCGGTGATGCGGCGGTCCAGATCGACGTTCATCCAGCCCAGCTGGCTGGCCAATTGCTTGGCGGCTGTAGATTTGCCGCTGCCCATAAATCCGGTGAGGCACACTAATCGGCGCAAGCGGTTTTCAGTCTTCATCGAATGGCTCGCGACCCAACGTAAGGCGTCTGGCCTGAAGGCCCGGCGGCTACAAGGCGCGCGTTCAGTCGCGCTTCACGATGTTGATTGTACCATCGAAGGAGGTTAGCTCGACTTTGGCGCGGCCGGTGTTAAAAGTGCCGAAAAGGCTGTTGCCGTAGTTCTTGGTCCACGGATCGGGATGCGCGGGGGGCGCGAGCTTGGCTTCGTTGTGGACGGCGCCTTTCAGCGACGTTGCACTCAAATCGAAAGAGTCGCCCGGCGAGAAGCGGACTTCGATATTGCCGTTGTAGTTTCGCAGGCGGTAGAAGCCATTGGGCAGGAACTCGCCGTCGAACAGAATGTTGCCGGTCGAGGTCTTTGCGCGAATGTGATAGCTGCGGGTATCGACGAAGCGAAGACTTCCGCTGATCGAAGAGACTTCCAACTGGCCCGCGCAGCGCAGGCATTCGAACGAACCGCCGACGGTATTGACCGTGAGGTAGCCGGCAGCATCTTCCAGATCGACACCGGCGCCGATTGTCTCGACGTTCATATCGCCGAGCACGCTGTTAACGCTCACATTGCCAGAATCATCGTGGATTTGCAGTTCGGCGTCTTCGGGAACGTTGATCTGGTAGTCGGCGATCATCTGGGTGGGGGAAACGTTAGGAGACGCCGGCCGCGTGGTGATATCGACGCGATTACCCGTTTTTTCGGCGTCGATAGCCACCTCGCTGCTGGCGCGATCCGCCACGATCATTACTTCGGATTTCGTCCACGCCCTGACGATGACCTTGCCGCTAGGATTGTGAACGGTGATTACGGGACGCGCATCCACTTTGAATCGTTGAATGGTGCGATCGGCGAAAGCAGGGGTC
>JASHWB010000026.1 GCA_030044295.1 Candidatus Acidiferrales bacterium | reverse complement strand
GACGCTGACGGATTACGGCGCGATGGACTACAGCATCGTGGTTTCGGCGTCCGCTTCTGAACCGGCCACCATGCAGTACATCGCGCCTTTCGCGGCGGCGGCCATCGGCGAATATTTCCGCGATACGAAGCGCCACGCCATCTGCTTCTACGACGATCTTTCGAAGCACGCGCAGTCGTACCGCGAAATTTCGCTGCTGCTGCGGCGTCCACCGGGCCGCGAAGCGTATCCGGGCGACGTATTCTTCCTGCACTCGCGCTTACTGGAACGCGCGGCAAAACTGAGCGACGCGCTCGGGGCAGGATCGCTGACCGCGCTGCCCGTGATTGAAACGCAGGCGGGCGACGTATCGGCGTACATTCCGACGAACGTGATTTCCATTACCGACGGCCAGATTTATCTGGAAGCCGACCTTTTCAATGCCGGCATTCGCCCCGCAATTAACGCAGGCATCTCGGTCAGCCGCGTGGGCGGCAACGCGCAGACCAAAGCGATGAAGAAAGTTGCGGGCACGCTGCGGCTCGACATGGCGCAGTACCGCGAATTAGCGGCTTTTGCGCAGTTCGGTTCCGAACAGCTCGATAAAGCCACGCAGGCGCAGCTGGCCCGTGGGCAGCGGCTGGTGGAAGTGCTGAAGCAGGATCAATATCAGCCGGTGCCGGTGGAAAAGCAGGTGCTGATCATTTTCGCGGGTGGCCGGGGTTATCTGGACGATCTGGAAGTTTCCGACGTTCGCCGCTTCGAACGCGAGCTGTATCCCTTCGTCGAGACGAATTTCCCGAACGTCTTCAAGACGCTGCGCGAGAAGAAGGCCATCGACGATGCGCTGCAGGCGGAAATGATCAAGGCGCTCGAGGCGTTCAAAGAGCGCTTCAAGGCTGCTTTAGCCGCCGCTGCCGATTAACCTTACGCAAAAATGCCAACACTGATCGACTATCGCCGCCGCATCCGCTCGGTAAAGAGCACGCAGCAAATTACCCGCGCGATGAAGTTCGTCGCTGCGGCGAAGCTGCGGCGCGCGCAAGAGGGGGTGTTCGCGGCGCGGCCCTACGCGCATGAAATCGTGCGCGTGCTGCGCTCGGCGGCGGCGCGCATGGAAAGCGCAGTGCATCCGTTACTGGAGCGGCGCGCGGAAAAGAAGATTCTGATCGTGGTGCTGACGGGCGACCGCAGCCTTTGCGGCGCGTTCAACGCGAACGTGCTGCGCCGGGCAACAACGTTCGCGCGCGAGAACTCCTCGAAGCAAATCGAAGGAATCGCGGTCGGCAAGAAAGGCCGCGACACGCTACGCAAGCGAGGCTGGAAACTGGCGGCCGAGTATTTAGGCGTCTCGAACAAGGTGGAATATTCGAAAGCGAAAGAAATCGCCGACAAAATCGCGGAGCTTTACGCAAACAAGGACGTGGACGCGGTCTACGCTGTTTATAACGAATTCAAAAACGTATTGGTTCAGCGGCTCAGGGTAGAAAAACTGTTGCCGCTTGATCCGAGCGTGCTTGGCTCGCAGGCCGAGGAGATCGTAGCGGAATCCGCGACCGGCCAAGGAGAATCATTGCCGCACGATTTAGCGCTTTCCGGACAAGGGATGCTCGTGGACTACATCTACGAGGAGCCGGTCGACGAGATTTTCGGCCACCTTGTGCCGCGCTACCTGGAATCGGAAGTGTTCCGCATTTTGCTGGAGTCGGCGGCGGCCGAGCACGCGGCGCGCATGACCGCGATGGATTCGGCTACGCGGAACGCGTCGGAACTAATCGACCGGCTGACGCTAGAGATGAACAAGGCTCGCCAGGCTACGATCACCAAGGAGCTGATTGAGATTGTAAGCGGAGCGGCATCGGCGATGTCGTAGGTGGTGCGTGGTGATTAGTAATTAGTGACTCGTGTTAGTGGGCGCGGAGGTTTCACGTGAAAATACAGCGATTCACGGACCTCACGGTCTGGCAGAAAGCCCACGAGTTGGTGCTCTTCGTTTACGGTGCGACTGAGAGTTTTCCAGAGCGCGAGCGTTTTGGGATCACTGCCCAAATTCGCAGGTCGTGCGCGTCCGTGGCCGCGAATATCGCGGAAGGTTTTGGGCGGCGCACGACAGGCGAACTGCTTCGAGCGCTTCAGATCGCGCGAGGAGAAATTGAAGAGACACGCTATTTTCTGATTTTGAGCCGGGATTTGGGACTTTTGAATGAAGCTGCAGCGCGGACGGGCTTTGCCTACTGTGATTCGGTTGGAAGATTGATTAACGCGCTGGTGACTTCGCTCAGACAGCGGCCGACGGCAGTACCCGCCAATGCAAGCGAGTCACGAGATGCGAGAGTTCACTGATCACCAATCACCAGTCACTGGATTTCGGAGGGGGAGTTACATGGCAGCGGATGGCAAGAAAATCGGACACGTGGTAGAGGTAATTGGGCCGGTGGTGGACGTGCAATTCGAAGAGGGACACCTGCCGCTGATCCACAACGCCGTGCGCATCACGAGCGAAGGGTTCGACGTGCCCGAGCCGCTCGACCTGATCGCGGAAGTGGCGCAACACCTGGGCGAAAGCCGCGTGCGCTGCGTGGCGATGAAGCCTACCGAGGGCATGATCCGCGGCATGAAAGCGGAAGACCTGGGCGAGCCGATTTCCGTGCCGGTGGGGCGCGGCACGCTGGGCCGCGTGATGAACGTGCTCGGCGAGCCAGTGGACAAGCTCGGGCCGATCCAGACCGACAAACGCTATCCGATTCACCGGCCGGCGCCGTCGCTTGAAGACCAGTCCACTACGCTCGAAATGTTCGAGACGGGAATTAAGGTAGTTGATCTGCTGGAACCGTACCTCAAGGGTGGCAAGATTGGACTCTTCGGTGGCGCGGGCGTGGGCAAGACCGTGCTGATTCAAGAGCTGATCAACAACGTGGCGATGAAGCACGGAGGCGTATCGGTGTTCGCCGGGGTTGGCGAGCGCACCCGCGAAGGCAACGACCTGTGGCTGGAATTCCAGGAATCGGGC
>JASHWB010000316.1 GCA_030044295.1 Candidatus Acidiferrales bacterium | reverse complement strand
CGGTGAACGAAATCCGCAAAGGGCAGGAAGCGGAAGTGGTGCTCGACCGCACTTCGATCTACGCGGAATCGGGCGGCCAAGTGGCAGACGTGGGCGGCTTCTACGACGATTCCGGCTCGCTGCATCTAGCCGACGTTCGGGGCGCGTACTATCCCGTCGCTGGTTTGGTAGCCCACCGCATCGTCGCAAATGACGATTTGCAGGTCGGCGATCGCGTCGCCACGGTTGCCGATGCCGCCCGCCGCGCTCACAACATGCGCAACCACACGGCTACGCACCTGATGCACGCGGCGCTGCGCAACATCCTAGGCACGCACGTGAAGCAAGCCGGATCGCTCGTCGCGCCCGATCATCTGCGCTTCGATTTCTCGCACTTCGCGTCGGTCGATTCCAGCGAGCTAGCCGATATCGAGCAGCAGGTGAACGAAGAGGTACTGAAAAATCTGGAGCTGCGCACCGACATTATGAATATCGACGACGCGCTGGCCTCCGGCGCGCTCGCCTTCTTCGGCGACAAATACCCGGAATCGAACGTCCGCGTCGTGACCATTGCCGACGCCGCCCTGCCGCGCGGCTTCTATAGCAAAGAACTGTGCGGAGGCACGCACGTCGGCCGCACCGGCGAAATCGGCATGTTCAAAATTATGGGCGAGCAATCGGTGGCTGCCGGAGTTCGCCGTATTGAGGCCATTTCCGGCGACCGCGCCCTGGCCGACTATCAGCGCGCATTGACGCTACTGCGTTCAGCGGCCGGGATGCTCAACTCCACCGAAGACGGCGTCCTGGATGCTATCGAGCGCCAACTTGAAACAACGAAGCAGCTCGAAAAGCAGCTCGAAGCCCTGAAGCGCAAGTCGGCCGGGTCGCTCGCTGATGGTCTGATTGAGGCTGCCAAAGAGGTCAAAGGCGTCCGGGTCGTTTCTGCCCAGGTGCCAGGCTTCGACCGCAACGCTCTGCGTTCGCTCGTCGATGCACTTCGCCAGAAGCTCGGCTCAGGAGTCGCCGTTTTGGCCTCCGTCGAAGACGGCAAAGTTGCTCTGGTTGCTGGAGTTACGAAAGACCTTATCCCCAAGCTGCACGCCGGTAAGATAATACAGGAGTTAGCGAAGCTTGTTGGTGGTTCGGGCGGCGGAAAGCCCGATTTGGCCGAGGCTGGCGGAAAAGACACATCGGCCATAGAAACAGCTCTTGGTAACGTTTACTCCATCCTGGACCGCTCTCTATAATTCCCATCGCGCCAGAAACTTACGCCGGGTGTTCGCTATCCCATCCGGCGCGAGGGTTCCGGCTAACTCTGCCGGAACAGCCGTCGATCCCTGACGGTCACCTCCGTTTGTTCAGTAGCTTTTGTTCGTTCGCGCGTGAAAGAACGTTCTGCCTTCCCCAAGGGCACGACCGAGCGCCAGTGAAGCAGACTGCTACCATCGCGCTAGCAATGATGGCGGGACTGTGGTTCTCGCTGCCGCACTCGACTCATGCCCAAATCGTGTCTTCCGTCGGCGCAAACGGCACAATCGTTTACGTCAACGGGGATTCCCCGAAGGACCGCTCTGGGCGTACTATTAGTTCTCCACCGGCGGCGGCTTCGGGCCGCTCCGCTAACCCGGGCGACGATCAAGCAACCGGCGGGTCGACGGCGGTATCCGACCCACAGCTGGACCAAATCGTCCGCGAGGCTGCGACGCGTCACGATCTGGACCCGGCGCTGGTAAAAGCGGTGATCAGCACCGAGTCCGGTTGGAACCAGTATGCGGTGTCGCCCAAGGGAGCGATGGGGTTGATGCAGTTGGTCCCATCGACGGCAGAACGCTTCGGCGTTGGCAATCCTTACGATCCTGCCCAGAACATTGAGGGCGGGACGGCGTACCTGAAAGAGCTGCTCGACCGGTATCACGGCGATTTGAAGAAGTCGCTCGCGGCCTATAACGCGGGGCCGGGCGCCGTGGACGCGAGCGGCGGCGTTCCGTGGTATCCGGAAACGCGACGGTACGTACAGAAGGTGACCAACGCTTACTTCCGGTCCGACGAGGACCACATCCCGACGCTTCCCGGATTCCACAAGGCTCCGGTGCGGCGGGAAGTGGAATCCGACGGGCAGGTAGTTTTCACAAACGAATGAGACTGAGGGCATCCACTTCGCCACAATCCGCGCGTGAACGAATCCTGGCAACAGCCGGGATCGCGATGTTGTTGTGCGTCTGCGTGGCGGCTCGCGCCCGCGGCGATGAAATGTCCGATGCGCGCGACCAGTTTGCGCGCGCGGTAACAATGCGGACGATGCTGGAAGGCTACCTCGAGAAAGACCGCTCCCTTTCCGATTACAAACGGACCGTCACCGCGTACCATAACGTCTACCTGATTACTCCCGATTCTGAAGATTGCACCGCGGCGCTGATGGCCGAAGGCGAACTCTACGAGGAAATGGGGCGGCTATACGACGCGAAGTATTTCCAGGACGCCATCGGCGCGTACCAGTTTCTTCTCAAGCAGTATCCGGGCAGCCGGTATCGAGGATCGGCGCTGCTGGCAATCGGGGATCTTCAAAAGGGCAATTTGCACGATCCACAGGACGCGGCAGCGACATACCAAAAGTATTTGAAGCTTTTTCCTCATTCGGAGAAAGCGCGCGAGGTGCTGACGGATTTGCGCGA